>JAZSCY010000221.1:0-23123 GCA_045530875.1 Eubacteriales bacterium | reverse complement strand
CACATCGTTGAACACGGCGATGGCACCGATGGCACCCTCCGTCTTTTCAATTTTGCCGATGTTGCCCTGGTTGGCCTGAGGAGATCCGTCCATGGTGGCACCCATGTTCCAGCCCTCACCGTAGATCAGCGCCTCGGGATTGACTTCGTGGATGGCTGTTTCCACCTTTTGCATGGTGGAGAGATCGTGCAGTCCCATCAAGTCAAACCGGAATCCGTCCAGATGGTATTCCTCCGCCCAGTAGTGGACACTGTCTGCCATGAATTTGCCGAACATATATCGCTCGGAGGCGGTGTCGTTGCCGCATCCGCTGGCGTTGGTGTGGGCGCCGGTTTCGCTGTACCGGTAGTAGTAATAGGGAACAATGCGGCCAAAGGAGCTGTTGGCATCGTAGGTGTGATTGTACACCACATCCATGATCACGCCGATGCCGGCCTCGTGGAGGGACATGACCATCTCTTTGAATTCTCGGATTCGCACCTCGCCGTTGTAGGGATCGGTGCTGTAACTTCCCTCGGGGACATTGTAGTTTTTGGGATCATATCCCCAGTTGAAGGCAGCGTCGGGATTGGCCTCATCCACGGTGGCGTAATCGTATACGGGCAGAAGATGCACGTGAGTGATGCCCAACTGGGTAAGATAATCCACGCCTACGGGGATGCCGGATTCATTCACCAGCCCCCGCTCCGTGAAGGCCAGATATTTGCCCTTGTACTGAGAGGACGCGATTTTGTTGCTGAAATCCCGTACGTGGACTTCCCAGATCACCGCGTCGCTGTAGGAGGTGATGCCGGTGTGGAAGGCGGTGTCTGCCGCCCAGCCGGTAGGATCGGTGCGGGACAGATCCACCACCATGCTCCTCTCCCCGTTCAGACCGGCGGATCGGCCATAGGGATCGGTGGCGGTTTGCGTACCCACCGCTGTGGTCACTGTATAGGTATAATAGGTGCCGTGGGTGCAGTCTGCCGTATAGGACCACACACCTCCCTCACCCCGAACCATGTCGATGTGATCGTAAGCATCCTCGCCGCCTCCGGCGTGATACAGATCCAGCACCACGCGGGAGGCCGTGGGTGCCCATACCTTGAAGGTAGTGCCGGCATCTCCGAGAGTGGCACCCAGATCGTCGCCGTCGTAGGTGTATTTCTCCAAAAATTCCGGACAGTCAAATACTTTTGTGGGGATCACGTCCGCTTTACCGCATCCCTCGATTTCCAATTCGTAGGATTTGGTGAGATCCAACTCCTCTGAGAGGGTGATGTATCCCGACACGCTTTCCCGTCCGGGATCGGATATGCCGGTGACAGCCAGGGGAGTGCCGTTTTCATAGACCTTTACCTGTTCTGTGCCGGTGAGGGTGATCCTGGCGGAGGCTACGTAGCGGATCGTGTGAAAATCCGTTATTCCCGCCAGATTGATTCTCTGTGTCATGAAAAGCGTTTTTCCTCCGTCATTGCTTTTGTATTGGGTGGGATCGCCGCTCTTGAGATAGACAAAGGTTTCCTTGCCCTCAATGGGAGCAAACCGGTCTTCTTCAAAATCCTTGGTGGCGGATCCCCAGGATGTACCGCCCGGATCGGAGCAGTTCCGCCGCACGATAAAGCCTACCCGGGCAATGCCCTCGGGAACGTTGATTACGGCCTTGGCACCGTAATCGCATTCGTGAAGGATGTAACCCTGTCCGTCCTTGCCGTCCCACCATACCCACACATCGGCATCCTTGATCTCGCCGGAGTAGGCCCAGTAGAAGGTGATCTGGTTATAGCCGTCTTCTTTTGGCAGGGTATATTCATCCTTTGGGGTGGGCTGTGTATCCGGCGTGTCCGGAGAATCGGGGGCAGAGGGTGTGCAGGCGGTAAGAATCGGATGCAGAAGCATAAACAACAGTACAGCAAAGGAAAGTATACGCAGTTTGTTCCGTTTCATACAGTAACCACCCTTCCGCTTACGTGCTGCGCTTAGTGGATTTCGCCAGCGCGGCAATTTTTCCGATGCGCTTGGCGGTGGCGTAGCGGGGACTGATCCGCCATGTCCAGTTGCCTGCGGCTACGGCAGGAACGTTCATGCGGCCTTCCTCGTTTGTCAATTCCAGATAATCCTGCATGGGAACGATGGCAAGATTGGCACGGGAACGCATGGCCAGCTCCATCACGGCCCACAACGCACTCTGCCCCTTCTTTCTGTGACATTCCCGCTTGAAGCGTTCCAGCGCATCGCCCTGCAGATTCCGAAGCCAGGTCAAGGTGCAGTCGGAATCGTGGGAGGCGGTGTATACGATGCAGTTATCCGTCGTATAGGTGCGGGGCAGATATTCGCTGTCCTCGTCATAGAAGGCAAACTGCAGAATCTTCATGCCCGGGAAATCGGTGTCGGTCAACAACTCCCGCACGTCGTCGGTGATGAATCCCAGATCCTCGGCGATGATCTTTCCGGTGGGATACTTTTCGCGGATGGCACGGAACAATTCCAGACCCGGCGCCGGATTCCAGGATCCGTTCCGGGCGGTGCTGTCGCCGTAGGGGATGGAATAATAGCCCGCAAAACCGCGGAAGTGATCGATGCGCACCAGATCGTACAAAGCGAAATTCTTGCCGGCCCGGTCGATCCACCAGCGGAAGCCGTCCTCCTTCATCTTTTCCCAGTTGTAGATAGGATTGCCCCACAACTGTCCGTCGGGGGAGAATCCGTCGGGGGGGCATCCGGCTACCACGGTAGGATTGAAATATTCATCCAGCAAGAACTGCTCCGGCGCACGCCATACGTCCATGCTGTCGTGGGCGACGTAGATGGGCATGTCGCCGATGATGCGGATGCCTTTTTCATGCGCATAGTCGCACACAGACTGCCACTGCTTCATGAAGGTGTACTGCACCCATTTCCAAAAGCCTATCTCCGAGTCAAACGCGGCGGCATCGGCACGGGCACGGTGAACATCCCGATGGGCATCCTCCCATTGGGTCCACGGACGGTAGCCGTAGTGTACCTTCAGCGCCATGAACAACGCGTAATCATCCAGCCAGTCGGAATTCTTGCGGCAGAACGCACCGTAGGCACGCCCCGGTGTGAAGCGGGCATACGCCTTCCGAAGAAGGACATATCGGGTGTTGAACAGCCATCCGTAATCCACACGGGTAGCATCACACCGCACCTCGGCCAATTCTTCCTTGGTCAGAAGCTTTTCCCGGCAAAGGATATCCGGATCGATAAAATAGGGATTGCCGGCGATGGATGCGGGGGACTGATAGGGGCTGTCGCCGTAGGAGGTGGGGTTCAGAGGGAGAACCTGCCAGCATTTCTGACCGCACTGCGAAAGAAAATCAATGAAGTCCAGCGCACCCCGGCCAAACGTGCCGATCCCATAGGGGGAGGGAAGACTGCTTACGGGCATAAGAACACCGCATTTGTGGGTAAATCCAAAGTTTTTTCTGCAGTTGCTCACAATAATACTCCTGTTTCTCGCGGCTGGAAACATACCGCTTTACTTTACGAAACTATTATAACATTTGCGGCAGAGGGTGTCAATCAATTTGGAGGAGTGTATGTGTAAAAGACGTGTAATTTTGGTTTTTCATTTACGAATTTGTGATTGTCTATGGACATCTTTGCCTATCTGTGATATATTTTTGATAAAGTACAGTTTTGTTGTGACAGAAGAAAACACGAACAGGAGTGAACGGCTTTGGAGAAGAGCAAACGGGTGCATGTGATACATGCGGTGAGGGAATATCTGGTGATCACTTTCGGTGCCATACTGGCGGCATGCGCGATCTTTTTCTTTATGCTGCCCAGCCATGTGGCGGTGGGAAGCGGCTCGGCCTTGGCTATGGTGCTCAGTAATTTTATTCCCCTGCCGGTGTCTGTTTTATCCCTGCTTTTGAATATCTTTCTTCTGATTCTGGGATTTATTCTGATCGGGCCGGAGTTTGGCGCGAAAACGGTGTATACGGCGATCCTGATTCCCCTTGTCATCGGTGTTCTGGAGATTATTTTCCCCAATTTTCAGTCCCTTACACAGGATCCGGTTCTGGATGTGATCTGCTACATTCTTTTGGTGGGATTGGCAATGGCGATACTGTTTTCCCACAACGCCTCCTCGGGAGGATTGGATATCGTGGCAAAGATCATGAACAAATATCTTCGCATGGACGTGGGCAAGGCCAGCGCGGTTTCGGGCATTGCCGTGGCTCTGTCCGCCGCATTCTGCTACGATACCAAAACCGTGGTGATCAGCGTGCTGGGTACATATTTCGGCGGCATGGTGGTGGATCGGTTTATCTTCGGTTTGAACATCAAGCGGCGCGTCTGCGTGATTTCTCCCAAAATGGATGAGATCGTCCAGTTTTTGCTCCACGATCTCCACAGCGGCGCCACGATCAACGAGATTATCGGCGCATACGACAACACCGTGCGCCGGGAAGTGATTACCATCGTGGATAAGCAGGAGTACCGCCGGCTGATGGATTTTGTCAAACGGGTGGATCCAAAAGCATTTGTAACGGTGTACTCGGTGAATGAGATCCGGTATCAGCCCAAAACCCATTATGAGAACTAAAACAGGGAAGGACTGTTTGTGAAATATGAAAGAATACAATCGCTTTGACAGAATCGGTACAGAGCCCCACAGAAGCTATTACATCCCTTTTGCAGAAACGGATGAAATCGGTACCCGATACGGTATCGTAGATCGGCGGAGCAGTTCCCGCTTCCTCTCCTTGGACGGAATCTGGCAGATCCGTCCCCACGCCCATGTGGAGGATTTCTGCCCGAATGAGATATTGACGAATGTGATTCCCGTGCCCTCCTGTGTGCAGATGCACGGATACGATCAGATCCAGTATTTGAATACTCGCTATCCTTTCCCGGTGATGCCGCCCCATGTTCCCTATGAGAATCCTTGCTGGCATTACCGCCGCACGTTTGCTTTGCATAAGGTGGACGGGGAGAAATACTACCTGAATTTTGAGGGCGTGGATTCCGCGTTCTATCTTTACATCAACGGCGTGAAAAAGGGATATTCCCAGATCTCCCACTCCACCAGCGAATTCGATATTACGGATCTGGTGCGGGATGGGGAAAACACCGTGGACGTGCTTGTGCTGAAATGGTGTGCGTCTACTTACCTGGAATGCCAGGATAAATTCCGCTTCTCCGGTATTTTCCGCAGTGTGTATATTCTGCGCCGCCCGGTGGAGCATATCACCGATTATGTGCTGGAAACAAAACTGGTGAACGAGGGTGGCGTGTTGTGCATCCGCAACGAAAGCCCGGTGGACATCCGGTGCGATTTCGAAGGCAGGACGGTCACGGTGCCGGCCGGTGAGTGTGTGGAGATCGGTTGCGATACAGTTACCCCCTGGTCGCCGGAATCTCCCAAACTGTATACGCTGGTGTTGTCGGCGGGTGGGGAGAAGATCGTGGAAAAGATCGGCTTCCGTGAAGTAACCATCGACGGAAAGGTGTTCAAGATCAACGGCGCGCCGGTAAAACTGAAGGGCGTCAACCGTCATGAATTTTCCCCGGATACGGCGGCTACGGTGACTCTCGAGGATATGCTGACGGATCTTCGCCTGATGAGGGAATTGAACGTGAACGCCGTCCGTACCTCCCACTATCCCGATTGCCCGGAATTCTATCTGCTGTGCGACGTGATGGGACTTTACGTAATGGACGAGGCGGATCTGGAAACCCACGGTAGCTGTGTCCGGGAGGGAACGTACGAGGATCGTCTCTGGCAGGATTTTGCCGAGATGGATCGGTTTGCTCCCGGTATCACCGACCGCCACATATCTCTGGTAGAACGGGATAAAAACCGCACCTCCGTTATCATCTGGTCCCTGGGTAATGAGGCTTCTTTCGGATGCGCATTCTTTGAGGGCGCCAAATACGTACGGACGAGGGATACGACCCGGCCGATCAATTATGAGGGACTGCAGCATGCGGATCCGAAATACTACTATACCGATATGGTGGACATGGTCAGCATGATGTATCCCTCCCCGGAGAAAATCCGGGAAAAGGTGCTGGACAACCCGAAGGAAACCCGGCCCTTCGTTATGTGCGAGTACACCCACGCCATGGGCAATTCCTGCGGGGATATTGCCGAATACTGGGATATGATCTACAACGAAGAGCAGATGATGGGCGCCTTTGTCTGGGAATGGGCGGATCACGGCATTCGCTGTGAGGGCGGATTCTTATACGGCGGCGATTTCGGCGAAGTGGAACACGACGGCAATTTCTGCGTGGATGGCCTTGTCACACCCGATAGAAAGTGCAAATCCGGTGCTTTGGAAATGAAAGCGGTGTACGGCGGCAAGACGAAATCCCAGGTGAAGGATATACCGATTCCTGCAGCCACAAAAACTCCCGCCGCTACGGTGGAGATCGGTGTGGATGAGCATACCGGCGAGCTGACCTCCCTCCGTGCAGACGGCAAGGAGATTTTGCGCACGCCTATGCATTTCAATATCACCCGCTATATTGACAACGATCGGAATCTGCTCCCCCGTTGGGTGAATCAGTACCGTTTGCCGGAATGCAAACCCTATGTTCTCGATTGCGAGAGAACGGATACAGGCTACCGCTTCCGCGGCGTGATGGCGGCCAACTGCCTTACCCCGGCTGTGGAGATGACGTGGGAATATGCGGTGACGGAAAGCACGCTCACCGTGGATGTGGAGTACTCCGTTGCGGATTACGTGCGGAATCTCCCCCGCTTCGGTATGGAATTCGGCGTGGATTCTGCCTGCGACCGATTCTCCTACATAGGATTCGGTCCGGTGGAAAGTTACGTGGATAAGATGGCGGCTTGCGAGTACGGACTGTATACAAGCACCGCGGGCGAGAATTACGACAGCAACTATGTGCGGCCACAGGAATCGGGAAGCCATCATGCCTGCCGATATCTGGAGGTGGACGGTCTGTTCCGCGTTACGGCAGATGCCCCCTTCTCCTGCTCCGTGAATCCCTACACCACCGCTCAGATCCGGGATACGGCTCACGGCTTTGCATTGCCCCATAACGATTTTGTCAACGTATGCATCGATCTGGCTATGCGGGGCATCGGCTCCCATTCCTGCGGTCCCGCACTGCCGGAAAAATACGAAATCCCCCGTAAGGGAAAGAATACTTTCCGCATTACGCTGTAAGGAGATGCTTTATGAAGATTGCACTGATTGCCCACGATAAAAAGAAAAACGAAATCATCGAACTGGCGAAAGCCTACAAGGACGTGCTGGCAGGGCATGAACTGTACGCCACCGGCACCACGGGCACATTGATCATGGGCGAAACCGCCTTGCCTATATACCGAATGAAGAGCGGCCCCCTGGGCGGTGATCAGCAGATCGGCGCCATGCTGGCAAACGGAGAGCTGGATCTCATCATCTTCCTGCGGGATCCGCTGACAGCACAGCCCCACGAGCCGGACGTATCCGCATTGCTCCGCTTGGGCGATGTGCAGAAGATCCCCCTGGCCACCAATGCCAGCAGCGCGGTGATCATGCTGGAAGCCTTGAAGAACGGCACGTTTTTCGGACACTGAATAACAAAAAAACAGGCTGTTGCCATGGGTAGCAGCCTGTTTTTTTGGATTATCGGGGGATCGTTACTGTGCGGGAGGTCTCTATTACCGTACGGGAGGTGTCTTCGCTATCCACGCGGACCGTGATTTCCGTGCCGTCCTCAGAATAGGCGAGGACGCTGATGTATTCACCGGGATACAATTCAATATGAGCCAGGTGCTTTCCTTCGTAATCGAAGATATCTGCATCGGTGTTGTAGATCATAGTGGTTACGTCGTCATCCCGCCACTCCAGCACCTTACCCACCAGAGTTTTCTCAACGGTTTGGGTGGAGATGTTGATGAGGGCAAAAGCGCTGTTATACCAGCCAAAGGAACCGGAGATGAGGAGGTGCTTCTCGCCGATGCGGCTCACCAATTTGGGACTGAACATGGGAATTTCCGTCTTTGCCAGATCGTACTGTACGCCATCGTATTCAAAGATGTACATGGCCGGATCCACCGTGCCGCGTGAGATGTATTGCCGCTCGAATTGCCGTTCACTCTTGCCGCCGCGAATGGTAACACGCAAGGTCTGGCGATCCTTTGTGTATTCCAGGGAGGAAATATACTCACCGCTTGCCAGATTCACATGGGAGAGGAGTGTTCCGTCGTAGGTATATATACCGCTGTAAAAAGCGTAGACAAGGGTGTTGATATCGTCTCCGTAGCAAGCGATCGTACCCGCCGCGGCCGAGATGAACTTCTCGATTTTCTGAGAGGGAACATGGATCACAGCATAGACGCTGTTGCGGGGATTCACGTGCCCCTGGGCGATCACATAATCACCGATGCGGCATGCCTCATATACACCGTTGACGGCGGCGTTTGCCTTGGACAGATCGTACTTCACACCTTCGTATGTAAAGGTATACCATGCCTCAGGCACATCGGGTGACAGATCCGTGTTTGTATCTTCTGTCAGAGATGACAGATACACCGAGCGCATCTCCATAGCGGCTGCTTTGTATTTGTCACCGTATTTCTGCAGCATTTCTTTTGTTCCGTACTTTTGGGCAATGGTGTCTTGGTCGATCAGCCCGATGGGAATGAGCACCCCGTTGCTTTCCGGCCCTTGGTACATGGCAAAATAGGGCGTGTATACCATGAAGTATCCGTCTCGCAGTTCCATATCCTCACCCAGGAGAACCGTGTGGCTTTGATTTGGCCGCAGAGCCAGTTCAGCCCGGTACAGACGGACGCTGTCCGTTCCGCCAGAGGCATAGCAGATGTTGATGTCGCGGACCTGAGCCTCTACGATGTGGTATCGATCGTGGACCGTCCAGCCTTGAGATTCACCGTATCGGTTATATGTCTCGATATACTGGGCGGCCAGCTGTGTGACATAACTATGCACTTCTTCTTCCACGGATAGTTCGTGCATGAAGGAGATTGGCACAGAGTCTGCGTGTATGCGCACAATGGTAAAGCCGTCCTCGGCGAACATATTCTCCACCTTTTCGTAATAGGCGTCATCAAAGGCGCAGTGGTAACTGGAATACACGCAGGAGATGGGGATCAGCCGGATATCCGCGGGATCGATATCGTAGGTGGACACGATGAGCCGCATATCCTCCAGAGATACGCTGAGTTTGGTGGCCTCCATCAGATTGGCCTGGGTTTCCGTTTGGTAGTGGAAAGAGAAGCGGTAACTGGTTTCCGCCATCTGCCACATGTAGATGCTCAGACCGTTTTCCGTGGGGATATCGAAGAATACGGGATACTTTGCCCGCAGCTTCTTCAGTGCCAACTCGGTTTCCAATTCTTCCTGTTTGGATTGCATATCCTGGATGGGCGGCGTGAGAAGAGGATCGCTCGCCGACGCATCGGCAAAATATTCCCGGGCCAGCCGCTCGCAGGCAGCCTTTTGCTCGTCAATATACCTCTGGGAGTCAATAGCGCGTCCGTACAGATACCACGGCACCTTGGCGCGGATGTCGTCATCGTAGTACGATCCGTCCCGGGGTGTCCAGTATTCCACCAGACGATAGCCGCCATCCACCTTGGTCACGGTGATCGCGGTAGGAGAGTGGGCGCCGGACTCCTGCTTCAAAATACCGTCCTCACAGCTGTACTCCTCATACAGCACCCACATATACAATGTGGTTTCGTCTCCTTTTCGCTTCTGACCCAGCAGTTTCCAGTCCAGAACGCTGGCATGGCCTGCGGTGTGCTCGGATTGATGATGCTCGGCGATCTGGCAATCGATGAACACCTTCAGACTGTCGTCCGGCGTGGCAGGATCGGTCAGAAAACATACGGCGGTAAGGATGCAGGCGACGATAGCGGCCAAAATGATCCAGAACGCGGGCTTTTTGTAATGCAGTACGGATTTTACCCGATCCCGCACATTCACCTCACCAAAGGCCAAAGGACATGCCGCAATAGCACGGCGATGGACACTGCAGTTCAAGAGGGCCTGGGAATAATCGGCCCGGCCGTCATGGCCCAGTTGGCGGATCACCTTTTCGTCGCACGCGGCTTCGATATCCCGGCACAGAAGAACATAGGCCAGCCACATCAGCGGATTGAACCAATGCAAAGAGAGCAGGGCAAATCCCAGCGGCTTCCAGATGTGATCCAGCCGACGGATGTGAGCCGCTTCATGGGCGATTACGTATTCCTGATCGGCCTCAGCCAGACAGCAGGGGAGATAGATGATCGGCCGGAAGAATCCCAGCACAAAGGGAGAAGTGATGTTTTCACTGCGGTAGATGTTCTCCCGCAGACGGATGGCTGTGCCGATCTGCCGCCGCAAGCGGAGATAACTGACAGCGGTGTAAAGCGTCATCAGAAGGATGCCTGCCAGCCAAATATGGGCGGGATTCGGCAGTTTTCTTACCGTGATCGCGGGGGAGGAGACAGTGGGTGTTTCCACAGACACATTTATATCGGGATGCTGACCTGCGATGGCATCGGTGTCGATGATATCCGGCTGAATGTACTCCGTTTCCGGTGTGGTTTCGGAAACCCACTGGGTTTTCGGCAAAAGACTAAAATTGCTTTCCGGGGAGATGGGGCAAATCAGACGAAGTGCCACCTTCGCCCACAGAAGCACGTGGAGGTAACGGGGAGCCTTTTTCAGCAAAAGGCGCAAAATCAGCACCGCAGGCAAAAGAAAACTGGCGGTGATGCTCATGTTGAGAACACTCAGAAACAATGCATTCATCCTTCTCCTCCTTCTCGGAAGCGGTCGATCATAGCCTGTACGGCATCGATTTCCTGCTTTGACATCTTCTTGTGCTTGGTGAAGGCGGCCACAAAAGCGGGAAGGGATCCCTCAAAGGTTTTTTCCACCATCTCCTCAATTTCCGCGGCCTGTACCGCTTCCTTGCTCACCAGAGAGGTGACGATGGTGTTTTCGTTTTTCAGAACACCCCGCTCCGACAGCCGCTTGATCACGGTGTAGGTGGTGGTGGATTTCCAGCCCAACTGCTGCTGGCACAGCTTTACCAGATCCGTACTTTTGATGGGCTCGTGCTCCCACAGAATCAGACAGAATCGGTACTCACTTTCAAAAATTTTCGGCGTTTCCATGAAAATCTCCTTCACTCTACTGGATTAGATTGGTTATAGTCTAACACAGTAGAGTGGTTTTGTCAAGGGGGTATTTGCAAAAAAATAAAACCGACACCTCGGGGGATCCGAGGCGCCGGAATTTATCTTTTGTGTTTCTTTGCGGGATTTCTCCACATAGGGAGTAGGATGGCGGCAAGGAGTACGCCCGCCACAGCTACGGCGACGAGGACAAACACGGCGGCAGACGGTCGATCGGATGCCGGGGGATCGATATGGATCGGCGGCTCGACGGTTGTCGGTGCGGATGTGGTTGGCGGGTCGGTGACAAAGTCCGTTTCAGGCACATCCCCTGTGTCCTTCGTATCCGGGATTACTTCCGTGTCCGGCGGTGCGGTTTCCTGCTTTGCGGCTTCCTCGGCGGCTTTTTGCTCTGCATAGGATGTCAGATTTTCAAAGAAATCCCCGCCCGTAACGTCCACACCCACCGTACTGCGGTACAGGCCGTACCGGCAGGGAGACAGATAGTTGATCTGAGAGGCTTTGGTAATAGGGCTGGCTTTTTTTCCGTAGATCCAGTTATAGAACCAGGTCCAGTGCTGGGATTTGTGATGGGCAAAGCCGTCTTGCGACACCTGAAAAGCAGTTTTTCCGCCAAAGGCAGAAAGGGGCACGTCATAATCCATAACGATGGGATTTTCTTTGTACAGATGCAGATACGTTTTGGGCACATCCCATGGGCCGTATGCGGCGGCGGACTCCGGATATACCGACGCATCGGCGGCGAACACAAGGCTTTCCTGCACCGCCGCGGTGCAGAGGATGTGGGTGCCGTGGCCGTATTCACCTTCGGTATCGTGGGTGATCAGCACCTGCGGGCGGAAACGGCGGAGGCAATCGGTTATGTAGCGGCAGAAATCCTCATAGGAATGGCCGTAGGATTTGTAGATAGAGATCGCTCCGTCCAGGGATTCCGAATACAGATCGGGGAAATCCGAGATGACGGGATAATGGCGCACACCCACCTCCCACAGCCCGTTCAGCTGCTCGTGGGGGCGATTGTGGGTGTCAAAATGATTTACGAGATACACCACCTGCACATCCAATCCTCTCTCTCCGGCGTACAGAGGAAGGACACCGGCGAAGAACAGCTGCTCATCGTCGGAGTGGGAGGAGAGAAGCAGAATATCCGCCGCCTCGCAGGGGGGCTGCCATATCTGTACCCAATCGGGCAGATCGCCCTCGGGAAAGGTGTAGATATCCGCGATGGATGTGCCGGAGGGGAAGGTGAGCGTCAGTGACGTGGGGATGGATCCCAGATGGGCGTCCACATCCACGAATTCATGCAGAAATCCGTTTTGCCCACACTCCACCGTATCCGTTCCGTCGGTGAGAGACCAGGCGGAAGGAACGCGGTCAAAGACGATGTATACCGAGGCGATTCCCGCATCCGATGTGAGGGAAACGGTACCTCCGTCCTTCGCCTTGGAGTAGGTGTTGTAATTTCCATCGTGCAACGCATCGGTGGAGGAAAAGCCCTCGCTTGTCCAAGCATCGGCGGCCAGAATCTCCCCGGCCAAAACGGGGACAAGCAACAGCATCACCGCCGCAAGGCACAATGCCCGGTGGAGGATGGTTTTGTTCTTCATTCGGCCACCTCGCTTTCTTCATTTTCCATTGGATACAGTATAGCACATTTCAAAACGAAAATCCATACCCTGCGCGGATTTCCTTTGTCCCCTTTGTATTGATTTGCACGGCGGGATTTGGTATAATGAATGCAGAACATAAAACGGAGGGATGAAGATGAGAGGACGAATATGGATCGCCGGGCTGATGGCCTGTCTTATGCTTACATCCTGTGTGCCCGTTTTCCGGCCGAGTGAGGATACCGATCTGCCCGCCGTGACGCCGCCTGTGTCGGATTTGCCTGAAACCGATCCCGGTGAGGATACGGCCGGCGAGGGGGAAATCCCACCGGATACCCATCCCGTATCCGCTCCGCCTGCGGGAACGCCGGGCGTGTTTTTTGCGGATTCCTTTGCCGCATTGCGGGAAGTTCTGCAAAGCAGTGATTTTCTCACTTTTCCCGATATGCCTACCTTGTGCATCACGGAATCCTTTGCCATGGAGGAGGAGTTGTATGTCCTCCGTGGGGCGAATGTGATCTATCTTCCCACAGAGTGCCTTTGGATGCATCCCTTGCGCATGGAGTGTGCATCGGATGTGCCGACGGTGGCGGTGCGGTCTGCCACGCCCTCCCTGCTGGAGTGGGGACTTCTTCTGATCGATGCACCCCACAGCGCTCTGGAAGTCATCGGCTATGCATTGCCCGATCCGGAAGCGGTAGCCATGTATTGCAACACAGCCGCCTGCAACGGAGAAGAACTGCCCGGAGAATGGGGCGGTTCGGGCGCGGATCGCCTGGCGGAGATCGCCTTGCTGAATTCTGCCACGGGAAAACCGTATGAGGGCGTATCCCTGACGGTGATCGGCAATCTGGCGGTGCTTGCGTATCCGTTGATCGTGTCGGAGAAGGACGTGACAGACGCCCGTATTCAGGTAATTGCCGAAAGCGGACAAATCCTTTCCATGCCGGAAATGGATCTGCGCCAGACGCAATCGGTGCAGATCACCGACGGGGCAGGGGAGACACGCACATACTGCCTGGCGGCACAGAGGATGAGTTACAATATCCCGCTCCTGGAGATCCATACGGATGAGGGCGCACCCATCGTGGAAAAGAACACTTACATCCATGGCACACTGACGATCGATGGGGAAAGTTATCCCATGCAGATCCGCGGCCGGGGAAACGCATCGTGGAATCAGTTCCCGAAAAAAGCGTACCGCATCAAACTGGATAAGGGAGAGCCCCTCTTTGGCCTTCCGAAAAACCGGGATTGGGTTCTGGTGTCCAGCTATGCCGACAAAACCATGATCCGCAACTGCGTGGCCCATACCATCGCCGCCTCTCTCTCTGGGCTTTCCTATACGCCCACCCATTTCCCTGTCAATCTGTATCTGAATGGCACCTATCTGGGTGTGTATACCTTTGCGGACAAGATCGAGGAAGGCCGCGGCCGTCTGGATTTGGGCGATCCCGTGGAGGGGGAGAATGGCGTGACCGACGTGGGATTCCTTCTGGAATTCGGCTGGGATTACGATCAGGAAAACGTGTACAACCGGGATTACTTTGATACAAAATACGCGTTTCGCATTTTTGTGAAGGAGCCGGAGATCACGGTGAAGAATTCCAAGGAATTCCTCATCGTGAAGAACTACATCCTGGCCATGGAGAATGCCATCGTCCGGGATGACGGATGGGAGGAGTACATCGATGTGGACTCCTTCGTCGACTGGTTTATCGTCAATGAACTCACCTTCAATACGGAATCCTCCTTCTATCGAAGCTGTTATCTGTGGAGGGAGGCCGGCGGCAAACTGAAGATGGGCCCCGTGTGGGATTTTGACATGGCTTTTGGCAATCATTTGGGAGATCTGGCCGGGTATGACGGATGGTGTACTACCGAATCCACCTACCAGTACATATCGGAAAACTGGATGAATCATCTGATGCAGTACTACACCTTCACCGACCGTCTGGTGGCCCGTTGGAATGAGGTCAAAGAGGATCTGCGCACCACCGCCCTGAGCGCGGTGGACAGTTATGCCGAAAAACTGGACGGAAGCCAGCAGCAGAATTTCCTTGTGTGGAATAGTATGGATAAGCGGATCGGCATGGGATCCGTCAGCCCCAGCCGCTACGACACCTACGAAAAGCAAGTGCAGTATCTGCGGGATTTCATCGAAACAAGATGGAACTATATGGATGCCCGCCTGAACTCGGATGAATACAAATGAAACAACCCCGGCCGATCTGCGGATCGGCCGGGGTTTCTGTTATGTGGAGTAAGTTGCGGTGGCGAATTCGCTGTCTTCCAGAATGACGGTTTTTACAGGACGGTATTCTCCGTCCAAAAGCTCCAGATGGAATTCCACCTTGCGGGAGGGAACGGTTTTGGAGTGATCGGCCCAGAACTGTACCGTCACCACGGTGATGCCATCCCGAATCTCCTCGGAAAGAAACGTGCGGATGAGGGAGGTGGACCCCCGACCGATGAGGATGTATCCGTCGTCCTGCTTGTACAGGGACTCTTGAATGTGCAAGCTGTCCCCGTCCACGCCCAGATATTTTTCTGCATACGCGCGGATCTCTTCTTCCGTGCGGGGATTTCCGTTGCCGGCGAGGGTGTTCAGCCGTGCTACGATGAAGGAACACAGTCCGAACTGGCTTCGTCCCTCTCCCAGAATGCGGTAGAAATCCGTGTCAGAGCGTACCATATCGACATACGACACCGCGGGGGAAGTGACGCCGGACGGTTGTGTGTATCTCTTGAATTCCTCGCGGGGAGTGAAGGTGATGGACAGTCCTTCCGCAAACACCAGCCGGTGGGTGCCCGGGGTGAAGAAATCGCTTTCGCTTGCCAGGATTTCCACTTCCAGAACAGCGTATGCCTGGGTGTTGTCCGGATCGTTCTCGGACGGGATTTCCTCCCGATATATCCGGTGGCTGCCGAATTCTATGCCCTGCAGACTGGCATATACCTTGGACGAAACACCGCACCGACGGGCAAAGTCCGCGCTGTCGCCCCGCAACAGCGCGCGGATCGCATAAAAGATTCTCATGCTGGATTCGTATTTGTTGAATCCAACCTGTGTCCACTCCGCCACGGAAAGCATTCCGGGATCGGCGATCTGCGGCTCAAATACCATCATATCTTCTTCCGGGGTGATGCCGGGAAGCTCGCTTTTTGTGCAAAGGAAATATACAGCGCCGTCGTATTCGTACAGCAATCCCCGAACCTGTTCGGGAGAGCCGTACACCGTGCTTCCTGTTCCATCATGATATTTGAAATCCAGATGGGTGCTGAACTCACCGGTCACGGGATCGTAGTTCAGAGTGCCTGTATACGCCCCCTGCGGTACAGTGCCCACCTTGTAGGATTCGATGGAGATCGCGTCCT
Source organism: Eubacteriales bacterium (assembly GCA_045530875.1). Lineage (GTDB taxonomy): Bacteria > Bacillota > Clostridia > Oscillospirales > CAG-272 > SIG701. The sequence continues at coordinate 7,019 of JAZSCY010000221.1, read as the reverse complement.
CGTTTATGAGAATATTTCTTTGGAGAAAACTGGATTTCAATGGAATCTGGAAGGTGTAGGTTCCGTTCAGCTCGCCTGTGTACGGCACGCCCCTCTCCAGAACGGTTTCTTTGTCCGGCGGTGCTACTTCCTCCGGGGGAAGTGTGTCCGAGGAGGGCGTGGTATCTTCTGTCTGTGGCACATCCGGCACATCCGGCGTGTCGGGCATCGTATTACACCCCATAAGGAGCGCAGCGATCAGGGCAAGCAAAGTGATGCTTTTCAAATAACGTCTCATGTGTGTCCTCCTGTGGTGATGGGTGTTATTATCAGGCTGCGTGTCTTTCCTCGGGGATTTCTTCCGTCTGGGTGATGGTGTCCGTGGGTTGGGATTCCTCTTTGTGATCCCGGGCGAAGGGAGTGACCAGCACGCAAAGAAGCAGCAGGATAGCAATGGTGTTGCGGGTGAACGTATTTTTCTGCATAGATGTTATACCCCCTAACTTTAAAACGTCTTGTGGATCGGGATTGCTACACATAAGACGAATGTTGCGGAAAAAAGTTCCCGCCGGGGGTGAAATTTTACCGTCTCAGCTGTTTTTTGTATTCGTAGGGGGTGAGGCCTGTTTCCCGCTTGAAGAAATAGGACAGGTAATAGGGGGAGGAGTATTGCATGGTGTTGGCGATGTGCTTTACGCTGTACCCCTCCTCCAGCAGGCGCATGATGTGCTCACAGCGCATCTGGTTGAAGAAGTGGATGACGCCTCCGTTGGTGAATCGGCGGAACACCTCTTTGATTTTCGCTGGGGATTCGTACACACCGCGGCAAATGTCCTCCAGCGTCAGTTTTCTTTCGATATTGTCCCGGAGATAGGCGGTGATTTTTGCATAGCAAAGGGAATCCGCATCGGACAAAGGCTTGCCGTGGAGATGATGCCCCCGACGTACCAGGGACAGGCAGATCAGTTCCAGGTGGCTTTTGATAATCTGGTACTCCACGGGATCTGTGGAGGCGGTACCGGCCAGCGCTTCAAAATCGGCCGCTCCATGGGATTTGATCATGCGCTCCAACTCTGCAAGAATGCAGCGGGCGCTGTATTTTTCCTCCTCGCTGAGACGGTACTGACCGGGATTCAGCTTGTGCTCCATGCCCGTTCCGTCAAAGGTGATGGTGAAAATCTCACAGGCGTCGTTCTCGTTCACCCACATGGTGTGATACTGATTGGGGGCATGCAGAAAGGCGTCGCCTGCCTGACAGATGTAGATGTTGTCCTCGGAGGTAGCGCCGGCACTGCCGTCGATGATATAGTTGAATTCCCAGAAATTGTGTCGCTCACCGGAGAAAGAAAATCCGCTGGCGAAATTCTTGTGATGTACCGTGTACAGGTTGCGGACGGACAGCAGGGAGTACACCGGAAGCGGTTTTGCGTCCATAGGAATACATCTCCTTTTATATATAACCGAAATCGTATTTTTTATAGCGAATATAGCATTTTAATATGAAAAAATACGGATATAATTAAATTATACCCGTATGTATAGGGATGTCAATACAAAAACGGCAATTTGTTTTTTTCTGTATACTACAGGAGGTACATACCGTGAAAGCGATTATCAATACAAAACTGATTCTGGAGGAAGGCATTATCTGGGACGGTGCCATCACATGGGAGGGCAATCGGATCACGCAGGTGGGCGAGGCCTCCTCGGTGGTGATCCCCGAGGGAACGGAGATCATCGATGCGGGCGGTCTGTACACAGCCCCCGGCCTGATCGATATCCACACCCACGGCTCCGTGGAGCATCTGTTTTGCGATGAGCCCTACCGGGCGGCGGAGCACTTTGTCCGTCACGGCGAGACGACGGTTCTTCCCGCTTTTTACTGCAATCTGAATCTGGAAAGAATGGTAGAGGGTGCGCGCCGTGTGCGGGAGGCATCCAAAACCGGTGTCGGCCGGATTTTGGACGGTTTGTATATGGAAGGTCCGTACATGAACGGGCAGGGAAGCAATCAGAAATACATCCTCTGGGGCGGGGAGATCCGCCGGGAGGAGTATCAGCCTCTGCTGGATGAGGTCATCGATGATGCCCGTGTGTGGGCTATCGATCCCGCCAGAGAGGGCATTGAGGGATTTATGGCGGATGTGCGTGCTATGAACCCGAATGCGATTTTCGCCATGGGTCATTCCCATGCCACCGCGGCGGATTGCCGCCGGGTGAAGAAATACGGACTGAAGCTACAGACCCATCACGGAGATTCCGGCAAAGCCCCGGGCATGGCGCAGGGAACCATCGGCGCGGGATGCGACGAGTTCACCCTGTACGATCCGGATATCTACGCGGAGCTGATCTGCGACGAGAACGGCATCCATGTGACGCCGGATATGCTGAAAATGGTGGTGCGCACCAAAGGCGTGGAACGGATTATCCTGATCTCCGACGCTATGCCGCTTTTGGGCGATTTCAAGAACAACGAAGAAGAGGGCATCGCCTACGGCCCGGATCTGAACTACGATTATGAGGGCCATCTGGCAGGCAGCCATCTGACATTGGATAACGCCTGCCGCAATCTGATGAAGCACACAGGATACGGCCTCTGCCATGCCATCCGTTTTGCTTCCCTGAACCCGGCCCGTATGCTGGGCATGGAGGATCGGGTGGGCAGCCTGGAAGCGGGTAAGATTGCCAATCTGATTCTGATCGACGACGCGGTGCATGTGAAGCAGGTGATCCTGGAAGGCGATACCGTCGTTGTGAATGCGTGATTGTGATACATAAAGTACGATAAAGGAAAGAGAGATTCGATGATGAAAGAGTTTTTGTTGTCAAGCCCCGCGGATTACAAGGTGATGTCGCAGACCGGCGTACAGCAGTTTGTGTTCCCCCTGGACAGCATCCACAATGCGATCTGGGATGCCCGTGTGACCAAGGACGGTACGTTGTATTTTGCTCTGGCTACGGAATTGACCACCTCCGGCTACGTTCGTTTGTACCGGTACGATTTTGAAACCAATCAGGCCATCGAGTGTTTTAAGGCTGAGGACGTGATCATGCCCTCCGACAAGGCCATCCGCGCCAGCAAGTTCCATACGTCCATCTACGAGATGAACGACGGACGGCTCATCATGACCACCCATACCACCGATAAGAGCCCCCTCCATCCCAGCTGGATGCCCTTCCAGTACTACCATCACATCTGGGAAGGATATGCGGGATCCAATATCATTATCTACGATCCCAAGACCGGTAAGGCGGAGAATCTGGGTATCCCCGTGCCTCACGAATCCATCTACGGCGCGGCTTACGATGCCAAGCACAACGCGCTGTTCTTCACCGGTATGTTCCGCGGCCACGCCTACCGCTATGATCTGGACAACCACAAGCTGATGGATTTCGGCCAGATGGCAGAGTGTTTTGCCTGGCGTTTGCTGCTGGATAAAAACGGTGACATTCTGGGTGCTACCCGCTCCGGATATATGTATAAGATCGATACGGATACCCTAGAAGTGCGGGATCTAAACTACCGCCTCCCCACCCGTACCTATCCCGAATACACCGGCGGCGACTTCAAGTGCCTCTCCAACGGCTCCATCGGCCCCGACGGACGTCTGTATATGCTGGCCTACTATGGCCGGAATATCGTGGCGTACGACAGCGATACCGATACTTTCGAGGATATGGGCGACTACATGCCCGGCTTCGACAAGTACGTCAACGGCGAGACCCGCAACGGCGCCATCGCTCTGGAATTCGATAACGAAGGCGTTTTGTGGTACGTGGTCTTCGGCCGCAACTGCAGCAGCGGTATCCGTGAAAAGGGCCTGCCGTCCTCCTTGTTCCGCTGGGATATCACCCGCGGCGGCAAGCCGGAATGGATGGGCATCTGCGGTACCAAGGACCGTTCCGGATGCTGGACCAGCGAATTGCGTATCAGCGACGACGATATTATGTACATAACCGGTTCCAACCATGCGGCGGACGGCCCGGACATTACCGCAGTGGATCTGAAGAAGTACCGCGGGGATATGTACAACTTCGGCGAGGAATTGCTTGTTGATGAGTATTATGTCAATCCCAACTCCGAGCGGTACGAGAAGATGGCGGATATGTTCTTCGAGCAGGAGGAATTCGGCGAGAAGAATCCCTGGCATGTGGGTTATCCTTTGGCCTGCAAGCCCAGCCGTCTGTGGCGCGCCCTGGCTCCGGATCATGTGGATGATTCCAGCATCAAGGCGCTGGCCTGGGAGAATGATACCACCCTGGTCGGTGTGTGCGGCAACAAGAAAGAGTACGTATTCCGCACGGTCAACGGTGAGATCACCGAGCTTGTGGAAAAAGAGCAGAATATGCCCCTTTACGAGAAACTGATGGCGAAGGCAACCCTGCCTGAGATCAAAGGATTGCCTTACTATCCCGGCAGACAGTATCTGGCAGTACCTTCCGCCTGCGTGAACATGGGCGATAAGAAGGTGGTCGGTACGAAGGACGGCATGCTGGCAGTTTGCGACGGCGAAAAAGTCTTCGGCCTTGGCCCGGCAGTATATAACGGACCGGTCCGCTGCCTCTGCGCTACCCCGGATGGAAAGAAAGTCTACGGCGTAGGCGGTCACGACGACGATATGGGTATGGTGTTCTCCTATTGCGAGGAGGAAGGCCTCCGCTGGCTTGGCCATGTTTCCTATGCCGCTCCCTCGGATGACGGTGCATACCATTGCTCCATCCTTTCCTCTTGCGCCATCAGCCCCGACGGCAAGCGTCTTGCTATCGGAAGCGACGAGCGCCTCGGACAGATTCTCTATTATTCGATTTAATTTTTCAGGAGGTATATATCATGGCAAAAAACAATTATGAGTTCAATTTCCAGCCCGCTCCCTGGCTTCCGTCCCGGGACATTGAGATGTTGGATCGGGTGCGCAATATCAAGCGAGAGGACATGGAGTACACCAATGAGAACGGTTACAGCGTTCGCATTGTGATCGACCCCACCCTCCTTCTGGTGCAGGATATATTCCACCGCATCTACCTCAGCGACGTGATGGACCAGCACCTGACCATGATTTTCCCCAATCAGTGGCCCGGCGCATATTCCGCTGTGGCGGAGATGATCAACCGCTATAACGTGAGCTGCCGCAATGTGGACGCTTTCGCTATGGATGAGTGGGCCGATGAGGACGGCAACGTAGCACCTCTGACCTATGGCGCAGGCCTTGGCTATTCCTTCCGCACCCACTTCTACGGACGTATCCGTGAGGATCTTCGTCCCTCTGTGGATCATTGGCACGTATTCACCAACGAAAATAAGGGCGACGGCGTGTACTCCTCCATCATCGAGGAAGTAGGCGGCGGCGGTGCCGATGTAATTTATTCCGCTACCGGTTGGCCGGGACATACCGCGTTCATCGATCCCGGTGCCAAGGAATTCCAGGCTGACTCTCTGGAGGAGTTCTGCAAGCTGGGTTCCCGCCTGACCACCCAGGTTCCGCTGACCGTGTGCGAAAACTCTCTGTTCAGCCCCATGGGCGCATCCGGTGACGTTTGGGCCGTTCCGCCCAGAGCGGCTACCATCGGTCCCCGTGACGTGGTGAACGCCCGTGAGCGCTTCGAAATCCACAATTTCGTGAATCCGGGCGGAGATTCCTGGCAGAGAATGATCTCCCGTATCGAATTGTACGGACCGATCTCCATGGAATGTCCCGCATCCATCATGCGTCTGGGCAAGGGCGTTTGCTACGTAAGCGAAGCCATCGCCAGACCCTTCGGCAGCTGGACAAAGGACGTCAAGGACTGGGAGCTGTAATCCCGAATAAAAATAAAACAGCACCTGCGATGGCAGGTGCTGTTTTTGTTTTGGCGGAGGGTGTGGGATTCGAACCCACGTGAGATTGCTCTCAAACGGTTTTCAAGACCGCCTCGTTATGACCGCTTCGATAACCCTCCGTAATATTTCACTCCGAATATCTTATCACACATCGGTGCTTTTGTCAAGTTTTGCCCGGGTATTTTTGCGCGGATGCGGTATACTAAAATAAAACGGAAGCGGTGTGTGTATGGAAAATCCAACAAAAGAATTTTTGCAGTATGTGTACAAAGAAGCACAAAGCGGGTGCGAAACGGTATGCGGCATTACCGGGCGTCTGCAGGACGAGAGGATGCGGGCGGAAACAGCCGCTCAGCTGGAAATGTATGCGGCGTGTGCTGCCAAAGCGGAGCAGCTGCTTCGGGGAAAGGATCTGGGCGATGTCCGCTTTACTTTACGGGACCGTTTGTCCGCCCGGATGGGGGTAATGATCGAAACGGCGAATATGCAAACTCCTGAGGAATATGCTGAGTTGCTGGCGCGGAGTTTTCGGGAGAGTGCGGCTCGTATGCAGGAGAATGTCCGCTCCATGGCGGGGCGGGGATGTGACGGGGACGCGCTGGCATTGGGCGGAAGAATGATCGCTTACGAGAAATCGGAAGCGGACAAAATGCGGCGGATGGCGGAATAATAAAGAGGGATGCTTGGCTGTGCAAGCATCCCTCTGCTTTTGTTATCCGTTCAAATGAAAAACTCGTTTCAATAGGGGAATCAAAACTTTCGGAGATTTTATCACAACGATTCTCATACATATCCCTCCTGCGTGTTCTTACTACAGTATATGGGATACGGAAAATTCGGTTACCGGCCGCTTTCGATCAGCAAAACAGGGCCGCCGGATACGGTAACAGTAGCCACCTCCGCCGTGATTTCGTTGCTGACTGCGTAGGGCTCACTGCGGCGAAGGAGCGCTTGATCCAGCGGATATTTGCACCCGGCCGCGGACACGGTAGCCCGGTCCAGCGCAATCAGCGAGAAGTAGGGAAAACCCTCCGGGGATAAAGTCACGCTTTCCTTCAAGAGAAGGCGGATCCGGTTGTTTCCGTCGCACAAAACGACATCCATCCCTTGCTCCTTCAGCTGCTCCAGAAGGAATACATTGGACAGGGAGTGATCGATCCGGCCGCCGGTGCCGCCCAAGATGGTGATGTGGCGTGCGCCGTGCTGCATGGCAATGCGGCAG
>JAZSCY010000373.1:0-2647 GCA_045530875.1 Eubacteriales bacterium | reverse complement strand
AATCATAATAGTAAGAAAAATATCTTGCGAAGCCCTCATCCTTCCACATTGCCATTGAGGTATTCGTCGTTGTCAGCGAATGAATGTATTCGTGCATTAAAGAATCAACATTATATAGATAAATGCGGTGAATTACAGTTTGGTAAAATGAAAATTTGGATGCGCTTATCGGGTTTGAGAATACAATATCTAAATCATTATTATAATTGTCAAGATTAAATAATTCTTGATACTGTTTCATCTGCTTAAGGTTTGTTTCAAAAAATGCTTTAGTTTCTGCATAATTGGAGTGCAAGAAGCCATCAGTTATCAGCGGATTTTGCTCCGCACACATATCGACCCAATCTTTTCCGATATAGAATGTGCCGTAATCAGAGTAAACCAAATAATCGTATTTTTTACCGCCATATCCATATTGAACTGCCGAGGGGGTATATGATACTCCGTTTTCCGTATAGTATGTCGCAAGAGCATTTGTTGATTTGGAAGGAGCAGACAAAAGCTGTTGGAATGCTTGTTCTCCGTGCTGGTTAATATACGCATCAACGAACGCACAAGCAATTCCTTTTGCAACAGCAATATCATTGGATGTAGTAAAGCTTTCGTTAAAGCACAAATAATTCAAGTCGAATGTATCACTAACAGAAGGATTAGAAAATTTGCTTTCGTAACTGTTCCAATTATAATTTTTAGATAGATAATTAGCGTAACCGAAAGCCGTTCCGTAATGTGCCGATTCACCGTAGGCGACAAGCAAAACGTCTGTTATATATTCAACCGACTTCCAATCTTGAATGGAGCAATAAAGCTTGTGATCACTTATGTTCTTGTAATTATATCTGTCATTTGCGAAAATATATATTTCAGGAACAACTTCATCTAATGTCAAGTTTGACAGCACCTTATCCGTTGCTTCTATGCAAGCCTCGCGGTCTTTGTTCTCGATGCTTTCTTCAAAAAAGTATTTGGCAAATTCGGTTTCCGTTGTGTCCATATTCAATCTAAAAGCATATTGAGCTGTTGATTCGGAATAGGTAACATCCGCGCTGACATACAGTCTTTCCGGCCGCGCGAAAGGATTACTGATACAGGATGTCAGCAGCAACATCAAGGATATGAGCAAAACGATGAATGTATTTTTCATTATACTGCGTTCCTTCCGTGAAATTCTTATTTATCCAACTGGACTATGGCGAAAATACAAAATCGAACCAGATCTACTTAATACACCACGGTGATGACGTACGTTTCCCCGTCCATCTCCAATGTGTCCGTGATCCGGTGCACCGACGAAAGATCGATGTGGGAAAAGCCGTGACGGAATCCCTCCCCCGTGCGCTTGACGAAGCTTTCCAGTGCCGTCCACGTCTCGGAGAATGCGGCCGGATACAGACTGTCGGGAACACCCCGCAGCCGCTCCGCCTCCTGCGGAGGAAAGAACCGTTCTGTCAGCCGCCGCAGACGAGGAATATCGGCGGAATTGTCTACCTGCTCCACATCGGCGCCCACGGCCGGGGCATCCGGGAAATCGGAAATCACGTATACCCCCTCCCTTTCCGCCTTGCCGGGAAAGCTGAGGGCGCAGACCGCCACCGATCCGCTGTGGGACAAGGAAAAATGTATATCCGGGCGGTCTGCCAGGCGAGGTATCCCACCCTCATCCACCGTCACGGAAGGAGAGGCGATCCCGCAAAAATCAAGCAGCATCCCGTCCCGCAGGCGGATTCCTGCCGCATGCTGAGATTCTCCGGGCCGCAACACCGTATATCGTAAGCAGATCATGGCGTCTCCTTTCGTATAAATGTGATAATTTTACGGGGTAAAATAAAGAAAATCTGTGCAAAACTATTTACAAAATTCCATCTTGCCTGTATAATAATATACATCCAAAAAACACAGTAGGAGGTTGAGGGATGAACACTATCATCACCATTGCCAGACAGTTCGGAAGCGGAGGCCGCGAAATCGGTCACAAAATCGCCGAGATTCTGGGAGTCAAATGCTATGACCGGGATCTGATCACCCTTGCCGCCGAAAAGAGCGGACTGAGCGAAGAAGCACTGCATCACGCCGATGAAAAGGCGGCCAGCAGTCTGCTGTACACGCTGGTTATGAGTTCCAACATGTACCACAGCAACGTCGACCACTTCAACGTGCCGATCAACGATAAGCTGTTCTGCGTACAGTCGGAAATCATCCGCGACATCGCGCAGAGAGAAAGCTGCGTGATTGTGGGACGATGTGCGGATTATGTGCTATCGGAGCATCCTCGCGTCGTGCGGGTGTTTCTCTACTCCGATTTTGAGAATCGGGTGAAGAAGATCTGCGCGGAGGAATCCATTTCCGAGGCCGATGCCAGAGAGCGGATCGTGAAAACAGACAAGCGCCGCGCCAACTATTACAACTACTATTCCGGCCAGAAGTGGGGCAAGGTCGACAACTACGATCTGGCGCTGTCCACCGATAAACTGGGACCGGAGGGTACCGCTCGCTTCATCGTGGAGTATGCCCGCACCGTCTACCCGGACTGATGGGAAATAAAGGAGATGCCGCTCAGCGTGCATCTCCTTTTTGTTTATCAAACAGCTTGTATTTCCACGTGCCGAAATAGAATTTGGGCAAGCTCATCATCCGGCCGATCCGTTTG
>JAZSCY010000371.1:0-8195 GCA_045530875.1 Eubacteriales bacterium | reverse complement strand
AAGCCTCCAGACACCGGAACGACGATCTCTCTTCGTGAAACTTTGCGGGCAGTGCCGTGTGGAGATTTCCCTCCGCCAGAGAGGAAATCACCGGCTCAGCGATGGCCAGCATGGTGTCCAGCCAATATTTTCGTGCGTTTGTCATGCTGGTTTCGTCCTTGTCAGTCTGCCAGACTGCCCATGGGATCCCAGGGATTCAGAACCGTCGGCTGCTCGTCCAGAACGGCGGCTTTCTCACCCAGATACTTTTTGTGTACAACTGCCTGATATACAAACTTGCGGAACCAGCTTTCCGAGGCGATGTGATAACCGCCGTTGGCTCCGTCAGAGCCCCAGCTGTTCTCAATCTTCCAGCGGTTGGGCACACCGTTTTCGTCCAGATTCACACCGGTGATGACCATGGCGTGATTCATCTGGCTCACGTGGTAGTCCAGCATATCCTCCTTGGACATCTCAATATCCAAGCCGGAGATCCATTCGTAATTGTAGCTGGCGTCATCCCACTGCTTTTTGGTGCCCTCGCCGTATTTTCCGCAGTCGGATCCAAACCATACGATCTCCCCGTCCTTCAGCTGGGCGATCACCGCTGCCTCAAAATCGTCCATATCCAGATTCAGATAGGCCACGTCATTGCCGCCGATCACGTTGCCCAGATAGGCTACGGTGTACATCTTGTCGTAGGGCTTGTCAGCGGTGGGAGCGTGAATGATGCTCACGTAATCCTTCAGGCGGTCGCCGAAGAATTTATCCCAGAAGGAGCGAGGGGTATATCCTTTCTCCAAATGATACTGCTTGTCCTTATCGATGTATTCGAAATCAAAGGTTTCCGGAATCGTGCCGTAGCAGGATACCAGGAACGCGTAGCATTTTGCCAGCATCTTGTCCTTCTCGGCCCGGATGGTTACCTCATCAGCGCCCTCCTGTACCAGTTTCCGCAGAATGGGGGTGCAGCGGCGCAGATACCGGTTCAGCAGCATGTTCAAAGTGCCGGTGGCGGAGGTCTGCTGGGTTTCGGGCATGGCATCCTTGGGCACGATGCCGTATTTGTTTACGATATTCACGAACATATCCCACTGACCGCCGTCGTGGACACCGGTGCCCACGATGTAGGAAACCGTGCGGTCATCGGCGGGCAGATGAGCCGTGTCCAGAATGCTTTCCAGATAATAATTCACCCGCTCGAACTTGTCCCAAAAAGCCAGATAGCTCTGGGAAAGCTCAAAGGAATCCAGATTCAATTCCTTGGCCACGATCTCACGGAGCACGTTGGCGGCGGCAAACAGCCAGCAGCGGCCGCTCTGCTTCTGATTGGTGGCGGCCATGGTCTTTACGTCCACGGAGAATTTGAACTGCATTTTCCGTGCGGCGACGGGATCAAAGGCCAGATCATTCATATTTGCCTTGGAAAAGGCATTCGTCATCACCCGGCGGATGGGATCGCCGGCGTAGGCTTCCTCATAGCGGGCAAGATCTTCTTTTTTGATGTCGGTGGCGTTGTTTCGCATAACGGTGTCTCCTGTATGTAGAAAAATTATTTTTGATTCCGGATCCGGTCCAGATAATCCTGCAAAATCAGGGTGGCGGACAATTCGTCCACGGAATTCTTCCGCTTTTTGCCGCTGACGCCGGTGTCGGATAAAAACCGGTGGGCGGATACGGTGGTAAGTCGCTCGTCAAACAGCTCTACGGGGATGCCTGCCTCTTCTGCCACGATGTCGGCAAAGGCACGGACACGCTCACAGCGGGGACCCTCGGTGCCATTCATATTCAACGGCTTGCCGATGATGATCTTCGCCACTCCCTGCTCCTTGGCAAAAGCGGCGGTCTGCTCGGCGGTCTTGCGGAGATTGACGCAGCGGATGCATCCCGCCCCCACGGCCAGAAGACCGGTGGGCTCAGACAAAGCCAGTCCCGTGCGGGCGTCACCGAAATCCACGCCCAGATATTTTTCCTTCATAGTCTCTCCTTAAAATGATCGCCTCAGCGGCGGGGATGTGCCTCAGCGAAGGCCATGACCTCCGCCTTCGTGGGGATTGATGTGTACGCGCCGGGACGGGATACACCGATAGCGGCAGCGCAGTGTCCCATGTGGGTGGCGCTGAGGATATCCATGCCCTGCAGATAGAAGTGAACCAGAGCGGCGGTAAAGGTGTCCCCGGCGGCGGTGGTGTCCACGGCGGTTACGGGGATGGCGGGTACGATGTGGGAGTATTTGCCGTCGTACACAAAGGCACCTCGCCCGCCCAGCTTGATCACAATGTACTTTGCGTCCACCATGGTGCCAGCTTGATGGCGGCACGCAGGCAGGTGTCGGAATTGGTCGGTTCAATGCCGGTGAAAATCCGGGTTTCCGTCTCATTGGGAGAGAAGATCTCCACCCGCCCCAGTTTTTCCAGGGGGAAGTCAGCACGGGCAGGGCCGGCATCCACAAACACGGGAATGTCCTTCTCGTGGGCGAAATGGGCGGCGGCCAGCACGGCCTCATCGGGAATCTCAAACTGAAGATATACGCCATCGGGATAGCAGGTCAGTGCATCCTCCGCGTCGGCGGCGGTCATGGTGTTGTTGGCGCCGGGATAGACAATGATGCGATTGGCGCCGCTTTCCTCCACCAGAATGGAGGCCAGACCTGTGGGCACCTTTCTGTCCCGGGCGATAAAGCGGGTATCGATCCCTTCCTTTTCGTACACGGAAAGCAGGCGGTCCCCGTTTGCGTCGGATCCCAGTCGGGCGCAAAAGACACAGTCATCCCCCAGCCGGGCATAGGTAACTGCGCTGTTGGCACCCTTTCCGCCGGGGACGTAGCTGTATCCGTTTTCGCCTTCCGTTACGGTTTCGCCTGCGCGGGGAAGGTGCTGCATTCTCTGCACGAAGTCCAAATTGGCGGAGCTGACAACAAGGATTCTCTTATCCATAAGTGGTACCTCCTGTATGATGGTATGAAATACAATGATTAAAAAACGGCTTCTCCCGTCACATCGGGGCCGGCGATCACCCGGGCATTTTCCGAGTTGGGATAGCACCGCACGTCCAGAATCCGCTGGTTTCCGCTTCCCCGGAATTTCAGCGTCAGATCCCGCTTGGCCAGAACAAAGGGCCCGTCCACCAAGAAATCTGTGACGGTGAGCAGTTTTTTCACGCTCTCCTCGGTTTTCGCTCGTTCCAGAAGCACCTCGTAGGTGTAGCCGGTATACGTCATCACATCCAGGCCCGCATCATGCGCCGCCCGGCCGATCTCGAAAAGCTCATCTCCCCACAAAAAAGGCTCGCCGCCGGAGAAGGTCACTCCGCGGAGCAGGGGATTTTCTTTTATGGCATTCCACAGCCGGGTGGTGGAGGAAACGTATCCTCCCGCGGGATCGTGGGAGGCGGGATTGTGGCATCCGGGGCAGTGGTGAGGACATCCCTGCACGAAGATCACAAATCGCAGACGGGGGCCGTCCACGATGGATTCACGGACCGCGCCGTGGAGACGGATCGGCAGATCCCGGGGAGTATATACGTGGGAAAAAGCGCGGCGGGGTGCGTGCAGCATGAGTGTTCTCTCCGATATTCGATAATTTATGGAATCTACTTATATTATACGGCACATTTTCGGCAAAATCAATACAGAAACGAGGTAGGATACAGGAATATTTCCGGCGAGGGCAGCATAAAAATTCACAAAAAATATCATACTATCTATTGCATTGAAAGAAAAGAGTTGCTATAATGAAAACAGAGAGATACTCTGAAATCATATCCACGGAGGAAATTCAAATGGATTGGGGTTTGATCAATATGTTTAAGAAACCGGAAGAAAAGAAAACCAGCGTAGTGAAAGTAGTTCTGATCACTTTGGGTGTAATCGCTGCTGTAGGCGCGACTCTGGCCGTTCTCTATACGCTGTTCAAGAAATATTTCACCATCACTTTTGAGTGCGGTGACTGCGAGAACTGTGACGAGGATTGCTTTGATGACGAGCTTGCCTTTGACGAGCCCATCTGCTGCGAGGCGGACGATATCCTGGAGGAGCCCGTCGCTGAGGCGTAATTTCCAAAAAAAGAAAATGCCGGAGAATAGGTCTGTACCCTAAAGGACAGTTTTACCTACCGCCAGAAAAAACAGAAACCGCAGAGTGATTTTCTGCGGTTTTTGTGATATAATAGGCTTATCAGCAATATCTTGTGAAATTAAAAGGAGGAATACTGTGAAAATAGCAGGAATATGCTTTCTTATTCTTGGTGGTGTTTTACTATTGATATCCGGATTATATTTTGTTGCTTATTTAATATTTGAAAAATTACCACATAAAACAGACAGGACTCTTGGAAAACTGTACAGTACTAAATATAAAAAGGACGTTAATGTTTGGAATGGATTTGGAAAATATGATGGTCCTCCGAGAATTGCTTTCACAATAAAGCATCTATCAAAAACAAAATACTTGTATAGTGTAAATAACAAACCTTATCTTTGTGCTTTAGAGTTTTTTAGAAAGCCACATAAAATACCAAATAATTCTTGGGTAGTTTATCTCAAAGCATTTCCACGCATTTCATATTTAGACAACGATGAGAATTGCATCGGAGCTTTTGACTTTTGTGCTAAAGCAATTGTTTTCCTTGGAATAGCAATATGTACATTGGGGTTAGGAGTTGCATTTTTATCGAAAGTTTAGATGCTGATGTTATAACAAAATACATAAATTTTCTAAATCAATTTTTATTTATAGAGAAACATTTGGGCTTGGATACGCTAAAAGCCTCCCTTGTGTAAAGGGAGGTGGCACGCCGACTTCGACGGAGTCGAATGTCGCCGTGACGGAGGGATTGTAATGCAGAGAAAACATAATAAAGACATTGTCCAGGCTGCAAAAATGTTGCGAAAGAATATGACCAAAGAAGCAACACACCTTTGGTATGATTTCCAACGTACCTATCCCGTTCGATTTTTACGTCAAAAGGTTCTTGGAAAGTATATTGCAGATTTTTACTGTGCAGAGGCAAAACTCGTCATAGAGCTTGACGGCTCGGGACATTATACCGAAGAAGGGAAACAACACGATAAAGAAAGAACCGCTTTCCTTGAAGAATACGGTTTGACAGTTATCAGAATACCGAATACGGAAATACATAAAAACTTTCGGGGTGTTTGCGAGTATATTGACTATCTCGTAGAGCAATCCCTCAGTCAGCTTCGCTGACAGCTCCCTTTACACAAGGGAGCCTTTTTTGTTCACCTATGACTTGTCAATTTTCCTGACAAGCACTGCATTTGTGGACACAAATGCAAAATACGGCATATCTTTTTCAAGATACACCGTATTTTTGAAAACTGTCCTTTAGGGTGAACCCCTATTCCGGCATTTTTTGTTTTTATATCCGTCTTAAAAACGATTTTATGGCGCAAAGAACGCTGGCCACGATCATGCCGATGGCGGCAAAGAGCGCCGCATCAAGGAGGGAAAAGTCCAGACTGCCATTGATTTTGGCCACGCCGCACTGCTTTTCCGGCTCGTTTTTGCGGTAGAACGTCATGGTTACGTTCACGTCATCGTTTACCATCAGTCGGTTTCCATGACGGAACTCTTTGATTTTTTGTGCGATGCAGCGGCACGCGCCGTGATCCGTGATCTTCATATTATATACCTCCGGGCGCCTGGCGCCGTATCGAGTTTTGTATTCCGGGAAGAATACACCCATACCCTATGATCATTGTACCATACGGCGGGCGGATTTTCAACGGTGCTTTTAAAACTTAGTGATTTTTTGTGTTTTCGCCGATGGACGAAACAATATCCCGCATGTCGGACTTGCTTCGGGCAGATCGGGCACGGGCCACGATCTCCTGTCTGGCTACCTCGTCCAGTCCCGCAAAGGCCATCATGGCCGGGCCGTTCTGCGCCAGCGCCATGGTGAATCCGATGGGCAATTCCCCTGCCGGCTGAATGGTGGGATCGTCTTTTGCCACAGTATCATCTCCTTTCTCTTACCGGGATATCTTTAGTATGCGATTTTCCCCCGGTTCTATGGCAGGAAAATCGTTTTTTTACCGAAAGAACTTTACATCCGACGTCATTTCGGGTACAATAAGGAATAATATTGAAATTCAAAGAAACGGATTGTAGTTATGAGGATCAGTGAAAACACCCGCAAAATGGCCCGGGAAGCCGAAATCGCCCTGCGGGATATTTTTGAGGATATTGATGAAATTGCCCGCGTCGGCACGGAGCGGGTGCTGGATGTGTTCCGGGAGGAGCGGGTCAGCGAGGGTATGTTCGCCGCATCCACCGGCTACGGCTACGGCGATATGGGACGGGATGCCATCGACCGCATCGCCGCAAAAGTGTTCGGGGCGGAGGCAGGCTTTATGCGTCCCTCCATCCTCAGCGGCACCCACGCCCTCACCATCGGTCTGTTCGCCCTTCTTCGCCCGGGTGATGTGATGCTGTCCATCACCGGCGCGCCCTACGATACCCTCCGAGAGGTGATCGGCATGGACGGCGCCAACGGAGACGGATCGCTGGCGGATTTCGGCGTGGATTACGACGATGTGGATTTCGCCCCCGACGGATCCTTTGACTTCGCCGGCATCGACGCCGCCCTGAAAAAGCACGGCGATCGGGTAAAAGTGGTCTTTTTGCAGCGATCCAAAGGCTATCTGGCTCGCCCCACACTGACCGTGGCCCAGATCGGGGAAGCCGTCCGCTTTGTGCGGGAGAGAACCGGAGAGAACACCTACATCGTGGTGGATAACTGCTACGGTGAATTTACCGAAACCGCCGAGCCTACCGCCGTGGGCGTAGATATGATCATCGGATCCCTGATCAAAAATCCCGGCGGCGGCATGGCCGACACCGGCGGATACATATGCGGCACCAAGCGGGCTGTGGAATTGGCCGGCAACCGCCTGTGCTGTCCCGGTGTGGGCTTGGACGCAGGTGCATCCCTGGGCCAGAACCGGAATATGCTCCGTGGCCTGTTCTATGCCCCTCATACGGTGGCCCAGGCTATCAAAACCGCCCATCTGGCAGCGTATATGTTTGAAAAAGCCGGATTTGACGTTTTGCCCGGTCCCTTTGAGCGCCGGTCCGATATCATCCAGACCGTGTCCCTCAAGACGCCGGAAAAACTGTGCCGGTTCTGTCAGGGAATCCAGGCCGCCTCTCCCGTGGATGCCCATGTGGTGCCGGAGCCCTGGGATATGCCCGGCTATGCGGATCCCGTGATCATGGCGGCGGGTGCCTTTGTGGGCGGCGCATCCATTGAGCTTTCCGCGGACGGTCCTTTGCGCGCGCCGTATACCGTTTTTCTGCAGGGCGGACTAACCTACGAAAGCGGCCGTCTGGGCGTTTTGGCGGCATTGGATTACGTTTTGGCACAGGATTGAGCCCAAATCCCCTTTTCGTCGAAACTGTACAGAATACAAAGATGAACAAAGGATAAATTTTACCGAAAATTTGCAAAAAACTGTGGCTATTGCGGCAAAACTATGATATAATATAGTTTGCGGTTGGAATTTGTTTCCCGCCGCACACAGGTATTGATATTAGAAAATATTTTTTTTTGGAGGATATTATGGCAAAGAAGTATGTGTACCTCTTCTCTGAGGGCGACGCAACCATGCGTGAGCTTCTGGGCGGTAAGGGCGCAAACCTTGCTGAGATGACCAAGATCGGTCTTCCCGTTCCCCAGGGCTTCACGATTTCCACCGAGGCCTGCACCCAGTACTATGAGGATGGCAGACAGATCAACGATGAGATCATGGCACAGATCATGGAATACATCGTTAAGATGGAAGAGATCACCGGCAAGAAGTTCGGCGACAAGGAGAATCCCCTTCTCGTTTCCGTTCGTTCCGGTGCAAGAGCTTCCATGCCCGGTATGATGGATACTATCCTGAACCTGGGTCTGAACGAAGAGGTTGTTGAGGTTCTGGCAAAGAAATCCGGCAACGCTCGTTGGGCTTACGACTGCTACCGCCGCTTTATCCAGATGTACTCCGACGTAGTTATGGAAGTCGGCAAGAAGTACTTCGAGGAACTCATCGACAAGATGAAGGAAGAAAAGGGCGTTACTCAGGACGTTGAATTGACTGCGGACGATCTGAAGGAGCTGGCTAACCAGTTCAAGGCTGAGTACAAGGCAAAGATCGGTACCGATTTCCCCGCTGATCCCAAGGAGCAGCTGATCGGCGCCGTTAAGGCAGTGTTC
>JAZSCY010000041.1:0-3088 GCA_045530875.1 Eubacteriales bacterium | reverse complement strand
CCTCATCCCAATCCTGGGTGTGGATGTTGTACAGCATGGTGCGGCTGGCATTGGTGGCATCCGTTTTGTGGAGGACGCCGCCGGACAGCTTCCAAAGAAGCCAGGTATCGATGGTGCCGAACAGGGCATCCCCCGCTTCGGCAGCGGCACGGGCTCCGTTCACGTGATCCAGAATCCAAGCCAGCTTGGTGGCGGAAAAATAGGCATCCGGGCGCAAACCCGTCTTTTCGGCGATCAGGGGAGCATACCCGTCCTCCTCCAGTTTCCGGCAGACATCCGCTGTGCGCCGGCACTGCCACACGATGGCGGGACACAGGGGTTTGCCCGTGTGCCGATCCCACACCACCACGGTTTCTCTCTGATTGGTGATGCCGATGGCGGCCACTTCCTGCATTTCCGCCCCGCACCGCACCAGGGATTCCGTCAAAGTGGCGTACTGGGCGGCGTAAATCTCTTGGGCATCCTGCTCCACCCATCCCGGCTGGGGATAGTGGCTGGGGAATTCTCTCTGGGCCGTGGACACGATCCGCCCCGCCCGATCAAACAGAATCGCCCGGGTGCTGGTGGTGCCTTCATCCAGGGCAAGAATATATTTTTTCATAGAAATAACAGTTCCTTTCCGCAGATTTTCAGCGTAACGCCCGCTCGGTCTGAGACAGTTTTCGCACACAAACGCTTTTCACATTCTCAGACCAGAGGAAAACAGGGCTACCGCATCGCGGCAGCCCCGTCTATGTATGATTAGTCTTCCTCTACCTTGTGCTCGGCGATGATCTTCTGGGCAACAGCGGCGGGAACTTCCTCGTAGCTCTTGACGGTGAAGTCGAAGCGGCCGCGTCCCTGAGAGGATGCGCGCAGTGCGATTACGTAGTCGGACATTTCTGCCTTCGGTACGTCGGCTTCCAAGGTGGTGTAGCCGGCCTTGCCCTCGGTGGGATTCATACCCAAGACACGACCGCGGCGCTTGGTAACGTCACCGATTACATCGCCCACCATGTCATCCGGCACGGTAACGAGCAGAGTGCCCACAGGCTCCAGAAGGATCGGCTTTGCCTTCGGCAGACCTTCCTTATAGGCCAGGCGAGCTGCCAGCTTGAAGGAGATTTCGTTGGAGTCCACGGGGTGATAGGATCCATCGTACAGATCGGCGCACAGATTCACCACAGGATATCCTGCCAGAACACCGCGCTCCATGGCTTCCTGCAGACCCTTTTCTACTGCGGGATAGAAGTTCTTCGGAACGGTACCGCCCACAACGGAGGAGGTAAAGGTCAAGCCCTCATCCTCACCGCGGGAGAAGCGGATTTTTACATGACCGTACTGGCCGGAGCCGCCGGACTGCTTCTTATGCTTACCTTCCACGTCGGCCGTGCCCTTGATGGACTCACGGTACGCGATGCGGGGCTCGGTAAGAACCACGCCGGTGCCGTAGCGGGATTTCAGGCGGGCAACGGTAACGTCCAGATGGATATCGCCCAAACCGGAGATGGTCATCTGCTTGGTCTCAGCGTTGTTTTCGTATACCAGGGTGCGATCCTCATCGAGAAGTTTTGCGATACCGCCGGAGATCTTATCCTCGTCGCCCTTGGCGGCGGGAACGATGGCACGGGTCATGTAGGGTTTCGGGAACGCGATTCCCTTATACTTGGTGTCGCCGGTGAGACGGAGGGTGTCGCCGGTCTTGGTGCCGGTCAGCTTCTGGATCATACCCAGATCGCCGCATACCAGTTCCTCTACCTCGGTGGCCTTCTTGCCGCGCATCACGTAGATGTGGCCCATCTTTTCCTGGGCGCCGGAGGTGAGATTCTTCAGAACCATATCCCGCGTCAAAGTGCCGTTCATCACCTTGAAGAAGGACATCAGACCGTACTGGTCTACGCTGGTCTTGTATACGAAGATGGAAGCGTCGGAGCCTTCCACCTCGATAGCCACATCGTTGCCTGCCTCGTCATGCTCCACCTTGCGGGCGGTAGGACGGGGGAAGGATTCGGCGATGGCATCCATCAGAGCATATACGCCCCACATTTTTGTAGCCGCGCCGCAGTATACGGGCACGATGGAACCGGCGATGATGCCCTCGTGGAGAGCCAGGATCGCCTCGTCGCGGGTGATCTCCTCACCGGCGAAATATTTCTCCATCAGCTCTTCGGATGTACCGGCCAGAGCCTCGTTCAGAATATCTTTATAGGAGGTAGCCAGATTCTCCCACTCGTCGCGCATCATGAACTCCTCGCGCTTACCGTTGTCGTTGTAACGGTACGCCTTCATGGAGATCAGATCGATCATGATGATGTTGTTGGAGGTACGAATCGGAACGAAAACGGGGCAAAGAGCCGCGCCAAATTTCTCGTGAAGCTCGTTGAACACACGGTTGAAGTTGGCATCGGGATCGTCGCACTTGTTTACGAAGAAGGCGCGGGGAATGCCTGCTTCCACAGCGTTATCCCAAGCCAGCTCAGCGCCGACCTCCAGACCGGCCTTACCGTCGATGGTGATAACAGCCGCGTCAGCCACACGAACGCCCTCCAGCACTTCACCGGAGAAATCCAGGTAACCGGGAGTATCCAGTACGTTGATCTTAATATCCTTCCACATCAGGTTGGCGGTTGCCAGAGAAAGGGAGAAGCCGCGGCGGATTTCTTCTGTATCATAGTCGCAGATCGTAGTGCCGTCGGGAGTTCTGCCGAAACGGTCGATGGTGCCGGAGCCGTAAAGCATAGCCTCGGCAAGAGTGGTTTTACCGCTTCCGCCGTGTCCGAGAAGCGCTACGTTGCGGATGGATTTTGTCGTAAGGTTTGCCATATCGATAAATGCTCCTTTTGTTTATATGTACGAACTTTTCCCGAAAAAAACCGGGTACTATTCTATTATACACCACATTTTGCACATTTTCAATAGGTTTTTTAAAGATCGTTTTGTTTATTTCACGAATATGGAGCCGGATTTTTTGGTGATTCCACACAAACGGGCGTTTTCCCTCAGGCGGGGACGATGGCGATACGGGCGCGATCCTTGTCGGGGAGGGCAACGTATATCCCCCGCCGTATGGGATAGCGGGATTGTTTGTTGTAGGGGAGGGGTTTCCCCT
>JAZSCY010000212.1:0-11896 GCA_045530875.1 Eubacteriales bacterium | reverse complement strand
GGACAACTCCTTGGCTCACAGAACGACATGGCTACGATCCGACTTCATCTTTCCGTCGCCCTGCAAGAGCCAGGGATGTCCGAATACCTGCTTGGGCAACGGGATATCCAGCGCCATCAGGAAGATAGGCCAGTAGATGGTGTGGAAACGAACGATGTCCTTACCGATGATGTGCACATCGGCAGGCCAGTTTTTCTGGAACAATTCAGGCTGAACCTCGTTCGCGGGATCATAGCCCAGCGCGGTGATGTAGTTGGTCAGGGCAGCCAGCCATACGTAGGTGACGTGCTTCGGATCAAAGGGGACAGGAATGCCCCAGGTGAAGGAAGAACGGGACACGCACAGATCCTGCAGACCGGGCTTCAGGAAGTTGTTGATCATTTCCTTGCAGCGTGCCTCCGGCTGGATGAATTCGGGGTGGCTTTCGATATGCTCCATCAGACGGTTTGCGTATTTGGACATATTGAAGAAGTAAGCCTCCTCCTGTGCCTTCTTGACTTCGCGGCCGCAGTCGGGGCATTTGCCGTCCACCAGTTGGGTGTCGGTGAAGAAGGATTCACAGGGAGTGCAGTACCAACCCTCGTAGTGACCCTTGTAGATGTCACCCTTGTCGTAGAGCTTTTTGAAAATGTTCGCAACCGCTTTTTCGTGGTGTTCGTCGGTGGTGCGGATGAAGTGATCGTAGGTGGTGTCCATGCAGTCCCAGATGCGACGGATCTCGCCAGCTACCTTGTCTACATACTCCTTGGGCTGAATGCCTGCCTCAGCGGCTTTGTTCTCGATCTTCTGACCGTGCTCGTCCGTGCCCGTGAGGAGGTATACGTCATAGCCGCGCTGTCTCTTGTAGCGGGCAATGGCATCTGTCAGGATGATCTCGTAGGTATTGCCAAAGTGGGGTTTTGTGGATGCGTAAGCGATCGCAGTCGTGATATAAAACTTTTTCTTGTCTGCCATAGTTTTATTTTCCTCTCGTTGTTATCATGAATGTAAAATGGCGCCGCCGCATACGACGGAGCGGATTATCGGATCTGCCGGGTTATCCAGCAGGATCATATCGGCACGTTTGCCCGGAGTGATGGAGCCAACCGTGTCGTAAATGCCCGTCATCCGGGCAGGATTTTCTGTAACTAATGGGATGACGTTCTCCAGCGACGTGCCGGTGAAACGCATAAAATTGATCATGCCGTCAAACAGTGTCAGCGTGCTACCGGCCAAAGCCCCCTCGATGGTGACCGCCCGTCCGTCTTTAACGATTACGGGCAGACCGGCGATGGAGTACTGACCGTCCCCGCATCCTGTGGCTTCCATGGAATCGGTGATCAGCACAAGCCGATCCGCCGGTTTGGTGCGCCAAAGGAGCTGTATCACAGCAGGATGGGCATGAAGCCCGTCGCAGATGATCTCCGCATAAGCACTATCGCACAGCATTGCCGCACCCACGCATCCGGGATTCCGGTGATGCAAGGGACTCATGCAGTTGAACGTGTGGGTAAAGGAGGTAGCCCCACAGGCAATGGCACGGATAGCCTCATCGTAGGTGCAGTCCGTGTGGGCGATTCCCACCGTGGCACCGAGACGTACCGCCGCTTTAATAAAATCTCCGCTGTCCGGCAATTCCGGCGCCAGGGAAATGTGTACCTTGGACGGTGTAGCCTGGTCCATCAGTGCGTGCAGCTCCTCATGGGAAGGGGGAGCCAGCAATTCTTCCGCGTGGGCACCGCGCCGTGCCGGACTCAGATAGCGTCCTTCCAGATGCATGCCGGGCACATAAGCACCGCTGTGCGTCTTTTGTCCGACGGCGGCAATTTTCCGTACCGCAGATATCCAATCCGCAAAGGGAGCGGATGCCAGGGTAGGGAAGACAGTCGTCGTGCCTGCTTTGGCATAATCTGCAAGCATTCCGTCCAGATGCTCCGGCGAAACCGAAGTGAAATCGTGACCGCTCCGGCCGTGGGTATGTACATCGATCATGCCCGGGATCAGATACATGCCCCGACAGTCGATCCGGGCGGCATCTGCGTCGTCAGCCGACGGAAGAACCGCCTCGATATGGGCATCCCGCGTGATCACATCCTGCTGCATAAAACGGTGGGTTTCCCCATCGTACACCATGCCGCCGGTGAAAATCTGTCTCATACCGCATCCTCACTTTGTGTAGGGAGTAGAACTCTGCCTGTATTCTATTAGTATAACAGAAAAACGCCCCTTTTACAAGGCGTTTTTGCTATTTTTCGGGAATTTGTGCGGATTATTCTTCCGCCGATGTGCCCAGCAGGAGTTTATAGAATGCTCCCTTGGACATGCCCCTCTCTTTTGCGGCCGATTTGATGGCATCCATCCTGTCCATGCCGCTTTCCATCAGTGCCCGCACATGCTCGGCGGGATCCTCGGGATAGCCGCTGGCATCGGCAGGCGCATCTTTGGCACCCTCGACCACAAGGACATATTCTCCGCGGGGATCCGTTTCCGCATATAACTCTACAGCTTTAGCGATGGTGGTACGCAGAATCTCCTCGTTCAGTTTGGTGATTTCGCGGCACAGAGAAATGCGCCTGTCGCCCCAATATTTCAGAAGATCATTCAGTGTCGCCCGCAGCTTGTGAGGCGCCTCGTACAGAATCAGCGTCCGTTTTTCGGATGCCAACTCCATCAGCCGTTCGCGGCGATCATTCTTTACGGTGGTGATGAAACCTTCAAAGACAAACCGTCCCGTGGGCAGACCGGATACAGAAAGAGCCGTCACCGCCGCACAGGCGCCGGGGATGGATGTAACAGGTACGCCACGCTCGGCACACAAAGCCACAATATCCTCACCGGGATCACTGATGGCGGGAGTGCCTGCATCGGTAACCAGCGCGCAGGATTCACCGGCCAGAATCCGCTCCACGATGATCTCGCCTCGCTCCCGTTTGTTGTGCTCAAAATAGCTGACCATGGGCTTGGATATATCAAATCGGGACAAAAGCAGACCGGAATTACGGGTGTCCTCTGCCGCAACGAAATCCACTTCAGACAGCACCTTGATGGCGCGAGGCGACAGATCGGACAGATTACCGATAGGGGTGGCAACCAGGTACAGCATGCCGCCGACCACGCGGTTCTTATCCTCCGTGGACATATTTTTCTTCTTGGGATGGCTCATTTCTTGGCTCCTTTGGGGGTAAATAGAAATTCCATGGAAAACTCGTCATAGATCCGCTGAAAAGCGGGTGTGTATGTGCGGCTGTCGTGGCTTTCGTACACAAACAGCGGCGGGGGCTGATAAAGACCGGGGGAGGCATCTTTTTTGGATTCCACCAGAATCAGAGACGGCCGGCTTTCCGCATCGGGATATACCGTGATCAGCCGTTTGGGCTCCAGATGATTTTCCCGCAAGGCGGAGATCAATCCCGGCATTCGATCTGCCCGGTACACCGTGTAAAACAAGCCACCGGTGGACAAAATACGGCCGGCCGCGGCACAAAAATCCGTCGCGGTTCCGTTCAATTCCCGCCTGGCCGCATCGCTTTGCTTTGTGGCCGATGCAAAGCCGGAGGTGGCCGGCATATAGGGCGGATTGGAGATCACCACGGAAACACATCCGCCCGTATCCGTCTGATACAGATCACGGATGTCTTTTTCCAGGACGCTGATCCTGTCCTCCAGATGATTCAGGGCCGCATTCCGTTGGATCAGATCGCAGAATTCTCCCTGGATCTCCACCGCAAACGCATGATTGCATTTATTTTTCGTCAAGCACAAAAGAGCCGCAACGCCGGTTCCGCTTCCCAGATCGGCAAGGGTGCCGGTGGGAGAGGAGCGGGCAAACGCGGCAAGCAGATAGGCATCCGTTGTGAACGTAAGCCCGGATTTCTTTTGCAGAAGGGAAAGGTTTTCATTGATTCTGTCCAGGCGCTCATCCTCACCTGGAGTCAGACGCTGTGATGTGATCGGCATAACTTACCACCAAAAAAAGATAACAAAAAACGCGCACAAGGCGCGGTTTTTTGTGTTTGCGGCATATGCCGCGGAACTATTGAAAATTATTCGGCAACGGGTGCGCCAACAGGGCAAACACCTGCGCAAGCGCCGCACTCGAGACACTGCTCAGCGTCGATTACGTACTTGCCGTCTTTTTCAGTGATGCACTCAACGGGGCACTCGGGAGCGCATGCGCCGCAGCCGAGGCATTCGTCAGCAACGATTTTGTAAGCCATGATATGTACCTCCGATATAAGATTGATACTATTGTATCATAAAATTGCAAAAAAGCAATCGTTTTTGCGAAAATTGTTTGGGAATCTTTCAGGAAAATTTGGAGATTACTTTTTCTCCTGCGATTTTTTCTCGGGCATTTTCAAAACACTTACCTCATCCCGATGGATCTGGCGCAGGGTAATATTGCCCTGCTTATCGGTGAGAGAAACCTTCAGCATGCCCGTCAGCGGCGTGATCTCCGTAACCGTTCCCACGCCATCGGGAGTTTTTACACGGCTGCCCACAGGGGGAGTCAGACGCAATTCTTCCTCATAGGTGCGGTATTCGTAATTCAGACAGCACATCAAGCGGCCGCAGGTGCCTGAGATTTTCGCGGAATTTAAGGAGAGATTCTGCTCCTTGGCCATCTTGATGGAAACCTGTGCAAAATCCGACAGGAAAGTGGAGCAGCAGAAAGGACGGCCGCATACACCGATGCCGCCCATCATCTTCGCTTCGTCCCGGATGCCGATCTGACGAAGCTCAATACGGGTGCGGAATACGGAGGCCAGATCCTTTACCAGCTCACGGAAATCCACGCGGCCTTCCGCGGAGAAGTAGAAGAGCAACTTGTTGTTGTCAAAAGTGTATTCCGCATCAATCAGCTTCATTTCCAGCTTGTGGTCCCGGATCTTCTGCAGACAGATGTCAAAGGCGTTCTTTTCCAGAGCGATGTTGGCCTCATGCCGCTCGAAATCGTTTTTGTTGGCGATGCGGAGCACGGGGCGGAGGGGCGGCACGATATCCGCTGTGGGAACCTGCTTGTTGCCGATCATGACCTCGCCAAATTCCAGACCGCGGGCGGTTTCCACCACCACGTGATCGCCTTCCTTGGCGGTGATCCCCTCGGGGGAGAAATAGTATACTTTTCCGGTGTCCCGGAAGCGGACACCGATGATCTCGGTGTTTTCGGGCGCACCGAAATTCTGATGCATTCTGTTATCCTGTGCCATATTGTTCCCGGCAGTGACTGCCGTTCCTTTCGTTAGTGTTTATTCAACAGAAGCGCCGTACAGCTGCTGTACACGGACGCATTGGATTGCAAATCGCTGTGTGCAAGAAAAGTGTCCGCCTGAGCGGCACATATGCGGGCGATGCTCACTCTGTCGCTGACGGATCTGCACTCATCCTTGGACAGATAGAACAGAAGTGGAGCGGCGGCTCCTTTTTTGATGGCGGCCAGATCCCGTAAAGCGAGCAGGATCATTTCCAGAAGCGAAAGCGCATCCTCCCGGCCCTTCGGCAGGGATTTCATTACCTCCGCCGTTTCCGTATACTCCGGGAAGAACATCAGATGCACAAACCGCAACGCCGTTTCCCGCAGAGCATGATAGTCGGAGCATTCCTCCTGGGATCGGTCCAGCAGCTGCCGGGCACGTCCTATGGCACCGCCGGCCGCGGTGACGGCCTGGGCGAAGAAATCCGCATCCCGCTCTGCCAGAGTGGCTATCCGATGATCCTTTTTCAGATAGTCCGCCAGTATGTCCGTGCCGAACTGCTGCATGCGCAATACAGGGGCGCGGCTTTGTACCGTTTCCAGAAGGGCGGAGGCGTTTTCCGTCAGCAGAAGAAATACCACATAAGGCGGCGGGGATTCGAGGGACAGAAGAAGCGCGTTCTGTGCCGCCGGCGTCATGCGGTCGGCTTCCTCGATGATGTATACTTTCTTTTCGTTTTCATTGGGGGCGATGCACAGATCCTCCCGCATCTCGCGGATGATATCCACGCCCAGTGTAGCCTTGTCCGGCTCTCTTCGAACGTAGAATACGTCCGGCGAAAAACCTTCCGCGATCTTCCGGCAGGCAAGGCAGTTGCCGCAGGGAAGGGGAGAGGCAGGATCTTTTGCGGATTGGCAGGCCAGTGCGGCGGCTATGGATGCGGCCGCGGTATGCTTGCCCGATCCGGCGGGACCCTCCAGTATGTATGCGTGGCCGAATGTGCCCCGGCAGATATCCGTGCCCATGATTTTTTTCAAATGGTCGTTTCCGAACAGTTTCGGAAAAATGGATCGATTTTCCATAGGCACCTCCATTCTGCACTCATACCCTTATATTATAGCAAAGGTTTTTACCTCTGTCAAATCCAAGTTGCGGATTTCTTGCGGAGGAATGGTAATGTTTTTAGAAATATGGACATGATAAGAAAGAATACACATATCAACCCGGAGGAGTTGTTTATGAAAGAACGGATCAAATCGTATTTTACCCATATGGATGAAGGGCGGGCGTTGCGCTGTCTGGCGGTGGGCTTTGCCGCCGTATTTCTTGCACTTGTAGGACTCGGGGCATTTCACGCCTATGATGCCCGACGGGAAAAGGAGGAGAATGCGTGGCTTCTGGCGGCGGATCTGCTTCGGATGCGGGATTCCATGGAGGCAGAGCAGGTGGCGTTGTACGGCGAGTTGATTCGGGGCCGGATCGGCTCCGTTATGTCGGAAAAAGACAGCCGGATGCTTTCCGAAATATTGCGGGGGACCGATGGGGACGCATTGCTTCAGTCGGTGGGGGATCGGCTGGAGGCGGCTGTGGAGGAAAACCGATTCAGCGCACGGGTGCTGCGCCGTATTCTTTTGGAATCCCTGCAAACCGTAGGACAAGCCGAGGAATCCCCCGATACGGAAGGTGTTGAGGCGGCGGGCCAGATTGTATCTCCGTTTGCCAATACCGTGGATCCCACGGAGATTGCACATCGCTTTTTCGGTGTGAACAATCTGTTCCGGAGTGCCGATTCCACGGATGATACACTCACCGTGTCCTACTGCAAAAACGTATATGCGGTCTTTGAACGGAAATCCGGTAAAATGCTCAGTTATGTGGCGGAATGCATTCCCGGTGAGCCCACGCTGTCGGATGGGGATTGCGTCCGGGCAGCGGTGGAATATGCCCGGGATCGGCACGGAATGGATAAGGCGGTGCCCGGGCAGGCCGTAGCATCTCGGGGGATCTATATGGTGCAGCTCTCCGCTCCCCGGGGGGACAGCGTATGGATCGGAGTGCGGCAGGATACGGGCAGCGTCTGCTTCTTTTGGCGCTCCTGAGAAAAAAAGCGCAATCTCTTGCAATAGATGCATTTTTATGGTAAAATACTATGGAATGCCTGTGTATTGGAGGGATCGTATGCGTATCGGACTATTGGGCTTTGGAAGTATGGGCCGCACCCATTCCTATGCGGTGGCCAATCTGCCGTATTTCTATCGGGATCTGCCTTTTTCTGCCCGTATTGCCGGCGTGTGCACCAAGAATCCCGCCAATGCCGCCGAGGCAGCACAAAAATACGGTTTTCCTCTGGCGCCTCAATGTGAGGACGAGCTGATCCATCGGGATGACATCGACGTGATCGATATCTGTACACCCAACATCTGCCACTATGATACCCTGAAAAAAGCTCTTCGCGCGAAAAAACATGTCTATTGCGAAAAGCCCCTGTGCGTAACGGAAGAACAGGCGTGGGAGATTTCCCGCCTGGCGGAGGAGATGGGCGTAACGGCAGGCGTGGTGTTCAATAACCGATTCCTTTTGCCGGTCATGCGGGCCAAGGAATTGATCGACGCCGGTCGGATCGGTCGGATCATCAGTTTCCGTGGAGCTTATTACCACAGCAGTGCGGCAGATACCGCCAAGCCGGCTGGATGGAAGCAGAATCGGGATATCTGCGGAGGCGGCGTTCTCTTTGATCTGGGCTCTCATATCATCGATCTGATCTATTATCTGTGCGGTGCTTTTGATTCTGTATTCGGTATGGGGCGGATCGTGTATCCCACTCGCACCGGTGCGGACGGCGGTGTGTGGCAAACCAATGCCGAGGAAGCGTTTTATCTGACGGCTACCTTGAAAAACGGTGCGGCGGGCACGATTGAATGCGGAAAGATTTTTACGGGAACCAACGACGATCTGGAGTTCGAAATATACGGGACCGACGGAGCGGTGCGGTTTTCTCTCATGGAGCCGAACTGGCTGTATTTCTATGATAAGCATGCCTCCGAAACGGGATTCACACGCATCGAGTGCTGCGGAAGATATCCTGCGCCCGGCGGTGTGTTCCCCGGCATCAAGGCGCCTGTGGGTTGGCTGCGCGGCCATATCGGCAGTATGTATGCGTTCCTCGATGCTGTGCACAAAGGACGTCCTGCCAGCCCTTCCATGAAGGATGCGGCCCATGTGCAGTCGGTGATGGCCGCGGCGTACCGCAGTGATCACTCCGGAAAGATGGAGCGGGTGACGGGCGATGTGTGAGTCTGTGTGGATCGGCCTCTGCGGACGAAGCGGTGCAGGGAAAGGATACATCAGCCGTCTGTTTTCGGAGCGGGGTGTTCCGTCCATTGATACGGATGCGGTGTATCGGGAGATGACCGGGCCAGCCGATGAGCTTTCGCCGTGCATGCGGGATCTGGTGAGCGAGTTCGGGGAGGGTATCCTCAATCCCGACGGATCGCTGAACCGGCGTTTCCTGTCGGATCTGGTGTTTTCCGACACAGGAGAGGCTGCGCGAAGAACCTTGAACCGGATCACCCATGCCCATATTCTGCACCGTACCCGACAGTTGGCGGAGGCGTTTGCGGACGGGGGGAATCCGATGGTTCTGATCGATGCGCCCCTGCTGTTTGAGAGCGGTTTTGATTCCTTTTGCCGTTTTACGGTTTGCGTGAGCGCGCCGGATGAGGTGTGCGTCCCACGTATCATGGCGCGGGACGGCCTGACGGAAGCAGAGGCACGCCGCCGCCTTGCCTCTCAGATTCCCCGGGAGGAATTGGAAGCCCGGTGTGATTTCACCGTTGTCAATGACGGAATCTGTCCTCTTTCCGAGCAGGTGGAGGAGATATACAATGCCATACTAAGGAGCGTGGAAGTGGAATGAACTGGAAAAGCACCGCACGGCGGAGTGCCGTTGTTGTGGGTATCCTGATTCTGTCGGTAGTGTGCGCTCTTCTGTATCAGATCGTGTGGGATGAGATCGACCGTCAAAGATATCCCCGACAGTTCAGTGAGTACGTCAGCGAGTATTCCGCCCAGTACGGCGTGCCGGAGTATGTGATCTACGCGGTCATCAAGGTGGAAAGCGATTTTGTGAGCAACGCGGAGTCCCATGCGGGCGCCATCGGCCTTATGCAGATCCATCCGGACACCTTTGACTGGATCACCATGCGGCTGAAGCGGAACAGCGAGTCCGGCATGATGTACGACCCCCGCACCAACATAGAATACGGCACGTATTTCCTGTCCTTTTTGTATACCCGGTATAATCGGTGGGATACAGCGTTTGCCGCATACAACGCGGGACACGGCCGGGTAGATTCCTGGCTGGAGAATCCCGAATATGCGGACGAGGACGGCAATCTGGTCCGTATTCCCATCAAGGAAACCGATAAATACGTGAAAAAAGTGAATGATGCAATCGACGTGTACAAGCGGTTGTATTATCAATAAATCCAATTAATATATCCAAGAAAGGATTTTTATCATGAGCGAAAAGACAAAAGGCCAGAATCTGGCGGAATCCCTCTTCTACAAGAAGAAAAACGCATTTGAATTGTGGAGCGCCGAGGAGCGTGAAGCGGCACAGAAGTACTGCGTGGACTACATGAAGTTCCTGGATGATGGCAAGACCGAGCGTGAGGCTCTCGTTGCGGCAATCCGCATTCTGGAGAAGGAAGGCTTCCGTGAGTATAAGCTGGGCGATAAAATCACCGCAGGCGATAAACTGTACTACAACAACCGGGAAAAGAGTTTGTACATCATCTGCGCGGGAACGGAGCCCATCGAGTGCGGCGTGCGTGTTTCCGCCGCCCATATCGATTCCCCCCGCCTGGATCTGAAACAGCATCCGCTGTATGAGAGCGACGGTTTCGGCTATTTCAAGACTCACTACTACGGCGGCGTCAGAAAATATCAGTGGATCACCGTGCCGCTGGCTCTGCACGGTACCGTTATCAAGGCAAACGGCGAGAGCGTGGATGTGCGCATCGGTGACAACCCGGGCGATCCCGTTTTCTGCATCACCGATCTGCTGCCTCACCTGGCAAAGGATCAGAACGCCAGATCCCTTGGACAGGCGTTCACCGGCGAGGGCTTGAACATCCTCATCGGCGGATCTCCCTATTTTGAGGAGGATGGCAAGCAGACTCCCGCCTCCGATAAGGTGAAGCTGATGGTTATGGCTTACCTGAACGAGAAGTACGGTATGACTGAGGCCGACTTCATGAGCGCGGAATTGTGCCTGGTTCCCGCTGCCAATGCGGTAGATGTGGGTCTGGATCGCTGGCTCATCGGTGCATATGGCCACGATGACCGTGTGTGCGGATATACTGCCCTCACCGCCATGATCGAAAACAAGAACAGCGAGCATACTCTGGTATGCGTACTGGCGGATAAAGAAGAAACCGGAAGCGACGGCGTAACCGGTATGCAGTGCTGCCTGCTTACCGATATCCTGGCAGAGCTGGCTGCCAATCTGGGCGGCAATCCCCGTGTGGTACGTGCCAACTCCCTCTGCCTGTCCGCAGACGTAAGTGCCGGCTTTGATCCTCTGTATCCGGAAGTATACGAGAAGAGAAATTCCTCTCTCTTGTCCTACGGCGTAGCTATGGCGAAGTACACCGGCTCCGGCGGTAAGGGCTCCACCAACGATGCGGGCGCCGAGTTCGTCGGCAAGATCCGTGCCATGTTCGAAAGAGATAACGTGCTGTGGCAGACCGCTGAATTGGGCCGCGTAGACCAGGGCGGCGGCGGAACCGTGGCAAAGTATATTGCCAATGAGAACATCGACACCGTGGATATCGGCGTGCCCGTTCTGTCCATGCATGCTCCTTTTGAGGTAGTATCCAAAGCAGACGTGTACTCCGCGCACAAGGCATTCTCCGCATTCTGCAAATAAAATCAACGCAAGCGGACTCCCTTCCGGTCGGTCGGCCGGGAGGGAACGTCCGGTTTTTGTATTTCTGTCGACAGTATTTCGAAGGAGGCATGAGCATGACGGAAAAGACACGTCAGATAGTGGATCGGTACGAATTTCTTGAGCATTCTCTTGCCTTGCCCGAAATCCTGTCGGATGCCGCAAAGTACAGCTCCATGATGAAGGAGTACAACTCCCTTGGCCCCGTGGTGGAGGTGATCCGCCGGGTAGACTCATGGGAAAAACAGATGGCGGATGCCGAGGAGATGATGCGCGGCGAATCCGATCCGGAATTGCGGCAGATGGCCCAGCAGGAGTTTTATGCCTTGCGGGAGGATCTGGCTGAAGCGGAGACGGAATTGCGAAAAATGCTGATCCCTCGTGATCCCAACGACGATAAAAACGTGGTGATGGAAATCCGTGCCGGTACGGGCGGGGAGGAGGCTGCTCTGTTTGCCGCCGATCTGTATCGGATGTACATCATGTATGCGGAAGCCCACGGTTTTCGGTGTGAGATCGCCGAGATCAACGAAACGGAATTGGGTGGATATAAGAAAATCACCTTCCTCGTCAGCGGAAGTGGTGCCTACTCCCGTTTTAAGTTTGAAAGCGGCGCGCATCGGGTGCAGAGAGTGCCTGTCACCGAATCCTCGGGGCGTCTGCAGACATCCGCGGCTACCGTGGCCGTATTGCCCGAGGCGGAGGACGTGCAGATCGAAATCAACCCGGCGGATCTGCAGATCGAGGCTATGAAAAGCTCCGGCGCCGGCGG
>JAZSCY010000128.1:0-2146 GCA_045530875.1 Eubacteriales bacterium | reverse complement strand
CCGTCGGACAATCCACTGATCGTCCACGTGGCCTTTCCTGAAGAAGCGGAGACCATCGCCCATACGTCCGAGTTGTATTATGCGCTTGCCAAACGGTTTATGCCTGGCCCGCTGACAGTGATCCTTCCCAAGAAAGATACCGTTCCCGCCGGTGTTACCGGAGGCCTTGATACGGTGGCGGTGCGCTGTCCCTCCCATCCCGCGGCTCATGCGCTGATCCGAAAGGCGGGCGTGCCGATTGCCGCTCCCTCAGCCAACCGTTCCGGCTCCCCGTCCCCCACAACGGCACAGCACGTGCTTCGGGATATGGACGGACGGATCGATATGATCCTGGACGGCGGCCCCTGTGAGATCGGATTGGAATCTACGGTGATCCGCTTAACGAAGGACGGGTGCGAGATACTTCGTCCCGGTGCGGTCACGGAGTTTATGCTGGCGGAAGTGGCGGGCAGTGTATCCGTTGCCAAAGCAGTCATCGATCCCGCCCTGGCCGGAGACAAGCCTCTGTCGCCCGGTATGAAATACAAACACTATTCCCCCAACGCGGAGGTGGTGCTGGTGGATGGAAATGACACACAGTTTGCAGAGTACGTCCGCACCCACATCACCGACAGAGAAGCGGTGGCGGCCGCAGATTCTGAAGCGGATCGCTTTGATTTCTGCAACCGCCTATCCTGTGGACAAACGGCAAATGCCGAAGACGCATCCCGCGCATTGTTCTCCCTTCTCCGCGAGGCGGACGATTTGGAATATACCCGCGTGTACATACAGCTTCCGCCACCGGAAGGCGGCTATCTGGCACTGTACAACCGACTGATCCGTGCCGCTGGCGGGCGGATCGTTCACATCAAATAAACTGGAAGAGGACGATTTACTATGGCAAGGAAAAAAGTCAAAGCACAGCCCGCACCGGAGGTGATTGCTCCGGTACAGGATCAGCTCATCACCGATACCATAGAGAAGAACTACATGCCGTACGTTATGAGCGTGATCGTGTCCCGCGCGATCCCCGAAATCGACGGCTTCAAACCGGCGCACCGCAAAATCCTGTATACCATGTACAAGATGGGATTGATGCATGGCGCCCGCACCAAGAGCGCCAACGTGGTGGGACAGACCATGCACGTCCATCCTCACGGCGATATGGCCATCTATGAAACTCTGGTCCGTTTGACCCGTGCCAATGAAGCACTCCTGCATCCCTTTGTGGATTCCAAAGGCAGTTTTGGCAAGCAGTACAGCCGGGATATGGCCTTTTCCGCTCCCCGTTATACGGAGGTAAAACTGGATCCGTTCTGTGCGGAATTGTTCGCCGGTATCGAGAAAAACGCGGTGGAGATGGTGCCCAACTACGATAACACCATGGTGGAACCCACTCTGCTCCCCACCACGTTCCCCAACATCCTGGTATCCCCCAATATGGGTATCGCGGTGGGTATGGCTTCCCAGATCTGCTCCTTCAATCTGGCGGAGATCTGCGACGGTACCATCGCCCTCCTGAAAAATCCCAAAACCAACATCGAGAAGATTCTGGATCTCATCAAAGCCCCCGATTTCTCCGGCGGCGCCCAACTGATCTATGATCGGGATCAGATGCGTGAGATCTATCAGACGGGACGGGGCAGTGTGCGCCTGCGTGCCCGGTACGAATACGATAAGCAGAACAGCTGTATCGATATCGTGCAGATCCCCTATTCCACCTCCATCGAGGCGATTCTGAAGGCCGTGGGCGATCTGGTGCGGGACGGCAAGATCAAGGAGATCACCGACTACCGTGACGAGATCGATCTGAACGGATTTAAACTGACGCTGGATGTCCGCCGCGGCACCGACCCGGATGCGCTGATGGCCCGCCTGTTCAAGCTGACTCCCCTGGAGGATACCTTCTCCTGCAACTTCAACGTGTTGATCGACGGTGCCCCCCGACAGATGGGCGTGATCGAGATTTTGACGGAATGGATCCGTTTCCGCCGGAATTGCCTGGTGCG
Organism: Eubacteriales bacterium; assembly: GCA_045530875.1. Lineage (GTDB taxonomy): Bacteria > Bacillota > Clostridia > Oscillospirales > CAG-272 > SIG701. The sequence continues at coordinate 158 of JAZSCY010000128.1, read as the reverse complement.
GGAGTTGAGTTTCGAGCTTGGCAAAAAGAAGGACAAACTACATCTTCTGCGCGGTCTTGGAAAGATCCTTTTGGACATTGATAAGGCCATCCGCATCGTCCGTGAAACGGAGAAGGAATCCGATGTGGTCCCCAATCTGATGAGCGGCTTCCGCATCG
>JAZSCY010000379.1:0-2296 GCA_045530875.1 Eubacteriales bacterium | reverse complement strand
GTCGGCGTTTTTGATAGCCACATCCCCTCGATACACTCCGTTCTGGGGGCCTCGGGGGTGTCCCCTGAGCCCATGGGGGGATGTAAAGGGGGGATCTGCGGGGAGCGATCCCCCCTTTGATCTTTCCACCAACAACAATTCTTCCGCAAATCCGTGATTTCCTCTTTTCATTTTACACATCTTCTGGTATAATATACGATGATAAAGTATCGAAAGGCTGGAACATCATGGCGAGCGCACGCCTGAGTCACATACGAAATTTCTCCATCATTGCCCACATCGATCACGGCAAATCCACCCTGGCCGACCGTATTCTGGAATTTTCCAACACGGTGGAAAAACGGGACATGGAAGAGCAGCTCTTGGACAATATGGATCTGGAAAAGGAGCGGGGCATTACCATCAAGGCCCGCGCCGTCCGTATCGAATACAAGGCTCCCGACGGGGAGATCTATCATCTGAATCTGATCGACACCCCCGGTCACGTGGACTTCAATTACGAGGTTTCCCGTTCCCTCAACGCCTGTGAGGGAGCGCTTTTGGTGGTGGACGCCACCCAGGGCATCCAGGCGCAGACTCTGGGCAACGCTTATCTGGCGGTGGATGCGGGTCTGGAGATAGTTCCCGTTATCAATAAGGTGGATCTGGCCTCCGCTCAGCCCGATCGGGTGATCCGCGAGATCGAGGATATCATCGGCATCCCCGCCGAGGGATGTCCTCAGGTATCCGCAAAAACGGGATTGAATATCCAGTCCGTCATGGACGCCATCATCCGGGACGTTCCCCCGCCGCAGGGTGACGAGAATGCTCCCTTGCGCTGTCTGATTTTCGACTCCGTATACAACAGTTATCTGGGCGTAGTGGTCTATGTCCGCGTGGTGGATGGCACCGTCCGCCCCGGAGATAAGATCCGCCTGATGAGCACCGGTGCCACGTTTGAGGTGGTGGAGGTGGGCCACATGGCTCCCTTCGGGCTGACGAAAGCGGATTCTCTGGCCGCCGGCGACGTTGGCTACATCACCGCCTCCATCAAAACCGTATCCGATACCCGGGTGGGTGACACCATCACCACCGCCGAGGGCGGTGTGGAGAATCCCCTGCCCGGATTCAAGAGCGTGCTTCCCATGGTGTACGCCGGTATCTATCCCGCCGACGGCGCACGCTACGGCGAGACGAAGGATGCCCTGGAAAAACTCCAGCTCAACGATGCCGCCCTGGTATTCGAGCCGGAGACATCGGCGGCACTGGGATTTGGCTTCCGCTGCGGATTCCTTGGCCTGTTGCACATGGAGATCATCGAGGAGCGGCTGGAGCGGGAATTCAATCTGGATCTGATCACCACCGCACCGTCGGTTATTTATGAGGTCACTCTCCACGGCGGCCAGGTGGTGCGGGTGGACAATCCCTCCAACTATCCCGCGCCGGAATTGATCGAATACGCCTCCGAGCCCATCGTGGCCGCCAATATTATCACTCCCACGGAATTTGTGGGCAACGTGATGGAATTGTGCCAGGATCGCCGGGGCACGTTCATCGATATGAAGTACATCGACGACGGCCGGGCGGAATTGCACTACAAACTGCCTCTGAACGAGATCATCTACGATTTCTTTGACACCATGAAGAGCCGCACCAAGGGATACGCCTCCCTGGATTACGAATTGGAAGGCTATCAGCGAAGCGATCTGGTGAAGTTGGACATCATGCTGAACGGCGAGGTGGTGGACGCGCTCACGTTCATCGTCCACCGGGAAAAAGCATACGGCCGTGCCCGCAAGATCGCCGAAAAACTGAAGGACAATATCCCCCGCCAGCTGTTTGAGATCCCGATCCAGGCCGCCATCGGCTCCAAGATCATCGCTCGGGAAACGGTAAAAGCACTCCGCAAGGACGTGCTGGCAAAATGCTACGGCGGCGATATCACAAGAAAGAAAAAGCTGCTGGAGAAGCAGAAGGAAGGCAAGAAGAAGATGCGCCAGTTGGGCTCCGTGCAGGTGTCCCCCGAGGCGTTCATGGCCGTCCTCAAGCTGGATGACGAGAACTAAGGGGAACGAAGAGAACGGAGACCCCTTTTTGCAAAAAGGGTCCGCACCCCCAAAAACCTTTAAAAAGAATGATTTATAAAAGTTTTCGTCCACCTTTTTCAAAAGGTGGTGGGTCAAGGGCAACGCCCTTGTATCAGCGTTTCTTTTTGATAACTTTTTCTTTGCGCCTGTGGTGTCAAAGAAAAAGTGGAGAACAATTTCAGCCATATCAAATGGTGTGAGTATAACGCAGACCCTTTTTGCAAAAAGGG
>JAZSCY010000122.1:0-3776 GCA_045530875.1 Eubacteriales bacterium | reverse complement strand
CAAGATGTGGCGGGATATTCGCGACAGTTCCTGGATCGGCGGAGATGCCGAAGGATGGGAGCGTGTTCCGTACTGGTTGGACGGCTTCGTTCCGCTGGCATATCTTTTGGAAAATGAAGATATGATCGCCCGCGCCAAGAGATACATAGACGCCATCCTGGCCCAGCAAAAGCAGGACGGATGGATTTGCCCCTGCAGTGAGGAAGAACGCCCCAAATACGATTCCTGGGCCGTTCAGCTGATTACTAAGGTGCTGACCGTGTATTATGAATGCTCGGGGGACGATAGAATTCCCGACGCCTTGTACAGAACTCTGAAAAACTATTATGATCTTCTGAAAGATGGAACCATCCAACTGTTCGGTTGGGGTAAATTCCGTTGGTTTGAGTGCTTGATCGCGATTGATTGGGCATACACCAGATACCACGAAGAGTGGCTTCTGGATCTCGCTCTCATCCTCCGTCAGCAGGGAACTAACTATATGGATTGTCTGCCGAAATGGGAGCGTCCGTTAAATGCTTGGACACTGGATACGCATATCGTAAATATTTGTATGGCTCTGAAGTTTGAAGCGCTTGCTGCTGCTTTCCTGGATGAGCCGTATGAAGATCTCGCTGAAAAACTGCATGATACACTGAATACATTCAATGGCACAGTGGTTGGCACGTTCACCGGTGATGAATGCCTTTCCGGTATCAGCCCGATTCAGGGCACGGAACTTTGCAGCGTAGTCGAGCAAATGTATTCCTACGAGCTTCTCTATGCGTATACCGGCGATCCCAAGTGGCTGGACCGTCTGGAAAAGGTCGCTTTTAACGCTCTCCCCGCTACCATCAGTGACGATATGTGGACACATCAGTATGTTCAGATGGTCAACCAGATGGCGTGTCAGCGATTCCCGGGCAAAGCGATATTCCGTACAAATGGATCTGAAGCGCACCTGTTTGGCCTTGAACCTAACTATGGATGCTGTACAGCAAACTTTAACCAGGGCTGGCCGAAATTTGCTCTTTCCGCCTTTATGTACCGCGACGACGAGATTCTGCATGCAGTACCTGTTCCGGCAGATCTGCGCGTGGGCGGTGTTCACATTCATTGTGAGACAGGATATCCTTTTGAAGAGCAGTTCGTATACACCGTTGAGACCGACAAAGAATTCCAGTTGCGTATTCGCATTCCTGCCGGAGCAAAGAATGTCAAGGTAGATAATCTTGATTTGGCAGATGAGGAAATCAGCATTCGTTTTATGCCCGGAGAAACAAGACAGATTTGTGTATCTTACACATTTGAGGCTGTATTTGTAGATCGTCCGAACGGCATGTCTGCTGTACAGCGCGGCCCCCTTGTGTACTCGGTGCCTGTAAAGTATGAAAAGAAGATGCGTGAATATATCGTAAACAATGTGGAGAGAAAATTCCCCTATTGTGACTACGAGTATATCCCGGATTCGCCCTGGAATTACGCATACGTAGGCAAGGAGTTGCTGGTAGAGAAGAGAGAGATAGGCAGCATTCCTTTTTCCTCCGTTGAGCCGCCGATTGTGATTCACACCAAAGCAAAGAAAATCGACTGGGGATTTGAGGACGGTTATAATACCGTATGCGCCAAGATTCCTGCATCGCTCGAACCTATTTCCGATGAGGAAACGATTTCTCTGTACCCCTACGGATGCGCAAAACTTCGCATGACGGAGCTTCCCATTATCGAATAAAGCAAAACCGGCTGAGTGTATCTCAGCCGGTTATTTTAGTTAATGCTTGCTTATAAACTCATTCAAAAGATCGATCTGATGCTTTACTGATTCCGGAGACGGACCACCGTAAGCGGTACGGCGATTCACACAGTTATCCAGATCAATGGCGTCGTACACATCGCTCTCAAAAGATTCGGAGAAGGATTTGAACACGTCAAGGGAAAGTTCTTCCAACGTGGTGTTTTCTGCAATACAGTAAGCAACCAGTTTTCCGCTGACCTTGTAAGCATCGCGGAAAGCCATGCCGCGCTTCACCAGGTAATCGGCACAGTCAGTTGCATTGATGAATCCCTGTGCAGCAGCGCGACGCATATTCTGTGCATTCACCTTCATCGTTCTGAACATGGCGGTAAATACTTCGATAGCCAGTTGCGTATGATCCAGCGCATCAAAGATGGCCTCTTTATCTTCCTGCATATCCTTGTTGTACGCCAGAGGAAGTCCCTTCATCATGGTGAGAAGGGTAGAGAGATCACCGTAAATGCGTCCGGTTTTGCCGCGTACCAACTCAGCTACATCGGGATTCTTCTTTTGAGGCATAATGGACGAACCGGTGGAATAGGCATCGTCCAACTCAATGAATCGGAATTCGGAGGAACACCAAAGAATGATCTCCTCAGAAAAACGGCTCATGTGCATCATAAGAAGGGACAATGCGCTTGCCAACTCGATCACAAAGTCGCGGTCAGACACGCCATCGATACTGTTTTCAGTCACCGCATCGAAGCCAAGTAGCTCTGCAACGCGATGCCGATTGATGGGATAAGTCGTGGCAGCGAGTGCACCGGATCCGAGAGGCATCACATTGGTGCGGGCGTATACATCGTCCAGTCTGTTCACATCACGCATAAACATCTGTGCATAGGCCAAAATATAGTGGGCAAACGTGAGAGGCTGTGCCCGCTGTAAGTGGGTGTAGCCGGGCATAACGGTATTAGTGTTTTCCTGCGCTTTGTTTTCAATGGCAGCGAGGAGATCGATCACAAGGGATTTAACGGCGGGGATCTGTTCCTTCAGATACATACGGATGTCCAAAGCCACTTGATCGTTGCGGCTTCGCGCTGTGTGCAATCGCTTGCCGGTCTCACCGATCCGTTCCGTCAAAACCGCTTCGATGAACATATGTATATCTTCGGCATCCGGATCGATGGTGAGAGTGCCGCTGTCGATATCGGCTTCAATCCGGCGAAGCTCCTCGGTGATCTTCACAGATTCACTTTTCTCGATAATACCGCACTCTCCGAGCATAGTTGCATGAGCGATAGAACCGGCAATATCGCAGTGATACATACGCCAGTCAAAGGAAATGGAAGAGTTGAAATCGTTGACGCGCGCATCGGTCGCTTTTGCAAAGCGTGCGTCCCACATTTTACCTTTCATGTAAACCTCAAATCAAGCAAAATTAGTCGTTCCAGGGGCCGAGGAGTTTTGCGCGGACTTTCAGAGGCAGACCAAAGAGATTGATGAAGCCCTCTGCATCCTTCTGGTTGTAATCTTCATCTACACCAAAGGAAGCCGTCTGTTCGTCGTACAGGGAATAGGGAGAAGTTACGCCAGCATTTACCAGATTGCCCTTGTACAGTTTCAGTTTTACATCACCGGTAACCGTCTTCTGGGTATCGTCCACAAAAGCGTCAATAGCGCGACGCAGGGGAGTAAACCACTGACCGTTGTAAACCAGTTCGCCCAGCTTCTGTGCAACGATTGCCTTGAAGTGGGAGGTTTCCTTATCCAAAGTGATGGTTTCCTGCACTTCATGTGCCTTGTACAAAATGGTGCGGGCAGGAGTCTCATATACACCGCGGCTCTTCATACCAACCAGACGGTTCTCAACGATATCCAGAATACCGATACCGTTAGCGCCACCAATAGCGTTCAGTGTTTCTACCAGTTTGATTGCGTCCATCTCGGTACCGTTTACTGCGGTAGGAACACCCTTTTCGAAGTGGATGGTCACATAAGTGGGAGTATCGGGAGCCTGCTCCGAAGTCGGAGGCCAAGCGGGCTTAGGAAGACAATAGAG
>JAZSCY010000074.1:0-3387 GCA_045530875.1 Eubacteriales bacterium | reverse complement strand
ACCCTTTTTGCAAAAAGGGTCTGCGTCCTCCTCGCGTCCTTCCCTACGCCGTCCGGATTTTTGTGACGGCGGCGGTCACGTCATCCCTATGCTTCGGATCCGCGCCGGCAGTGGCTGCACGGATAATGCGATCCGCGATCTCCCCGGGCGGCGCCTCCGTCAGGGATTTGGTACACAGCATATCGCACAGCCAGGCCGCATCTTCAAAATTCTCCGCCACGCCGTCGGACAGCATGACGATGGTATCCCCCCTTTCCAAGGTAAACTGGATCATCTCCGCATCCAGCGCCCGCAGAATCCCGATGGGCACCGTTTTGGAGCACAGCCGGAACAGCCTTCCTTCCCGGATCACGAAGGACGGCGCCGCTCCGCTTTTCACGAACCGTGCCTCCCCGGTGTACCGGTCGATCTCCATCAGATCAATCCCGGCGGAGCACTCCAGTGACCGGGATCGCATATAATTGTTCAGCATGGTCAGAGCCACCTTCATGTCCGCCCCGGCACGAAGCACTTCCTCCAGAAAGGCCGCCGACACCTGGGACGTGACGGATGCCTCCCCGCCGGTGCCCATGCCGTCGCAGATCATCATGTAATACCGGCCGTCCTCCGTCTCAAACCGGAGAACGCAGTCCCCGTTGGGCGGGATCCTTCCGCTTTGCCCAAAGTCCCCCGCCGCCCGGGTGGCACATCCCGACTCCACCTGGAGAAGTGGATCGCTGACCATGACCATGGACACACACTCCCCGTCCAGCCGATACTCCGGCGGGGCAAAATGGGCGCCCGTCATCCGCTGACAGGCCAGGCGAATGTCCTCCGACCCCATCCGCAGCCGATTCAGATCCAGATCCCGGGCCATGATTCTCTGGCGGCGGCTTCCGTAGACGGTGATCTTTCCCGCGTGAAAATCCGAAATTTTCAGCGAGCGCTGCAGTTTCCGGGACAAATCTCCGTTCTCGGCAAATTCCGCCTCTGTATCCCGGACGGCGTGGGACAGAAGGGTGGAAAACGCCTCAAAATCATCGGCGAATACATCGCTCTTATCGGCTGTGGCAGCCACGCGGGCACTTTTTGCACATCCTTCGTTCACTTCGTCCAGAATATCGCTCATGTGATGGCATCGGGATGCCAGATGGGGAGGGATCACCCCGGCGGACACCCGTCCCGCCTGGTGGAGCTCTTTTGCCATGCGGCACACCGTATCGGTGGTGGCGGCGTATTCCCTCTCCCAGCACAGAGAATATTTTTCGCAGCCCTCGCACCGCTTTTCCATGGCGGCGTCACACAGATCCTTCAACTCCGGCAAGGCCGGGCGGCGCATCCGATCCGCCATGGCGGTGAATACCCCGGACAGCTTGTGCATGGCATCGGACAGAGCGCGCATCCGTCCCATGCCAAATTCCGCCTTTTCCCCCGCGATTACCGCCGCCTCCACCGCCTCCGCCCTCGTGCCGGCGGGGTGTATGGCGGGCTGGGGTAGGGGCAATCGATCGGGCAGAATCCGGAAATGGAACAAGGGAATAAGAGCCGCGGCACTCACCGTCATTTCCGGCATGACGGCGGCAAAGGCGGACAATCCTCCCCCCGCAAAGGCGATGGCGATGGCGGTGATCCATGCGCCGCACACCGCACCGCCGGCGGACAGAGGAAACAATACCGCGGCCACGGGGGCGGCGCAGGCATAGGCAGGGGCGCCACCCGGATCCAGGGCCAATCCGCACACCAACCCGCACACAGCGGCATAGGTGATCCGTCGGGGATCGGATCGCAGGCGGGCGGCGGGAGTGAATCCCCGTGCCGCCACCAGGATGGCGGCAAAGGCAAAGATCACGCCTGCCTGAAAGGGGATTCCTTCCACATCCCGCAGAGAGCGGGTAATGGCAAAGAGGAGCAACAGAATCCCCACATCCCGGGCGGAGGAGATTCTATAGGCTCGCTCTGTGAGGGTGCAGAATCCCAGGGTGGCCAGGGGCACGGTGATCGCTAAAAAGAATACGGAGAGAAGCTCCCGCACCGTATATGTACCGCTGAGCAGCATCCGGATCGTGCCGGACACCATGGCTCCCACCCCGCCCAACGCCATGCGGAGGGGGATGTGCTCCGTGGCGCTGCGCCGCCTCAGAATATCCGTCAGCGGCGGCGGCAAGGGAACCGCATCCCCGGTAGGATCCCGTATCCGGCGGGAGGTTTTTCCTTTTTGGGGATCCGCCTCTCCCTCCTCCCGGGATACGAGCGCCCCCAAAAAGATTCTTCCGCCGCACAGAAGAAGCGACGCAACGGTGACGGACAACATCTCTCCCTGCCCCAGCGAGCCGAGGATATTGCCCAGGGTGGCGGCCAATGTCATACCCCATCCGCTTCCGGCGGCGATCAGTGCCAATCCAAAGGGTTTTGCGATGCCGAAAAGGGATGCCCCCGCCACGGCCACCGCGCACAAAAAGAGGATTCCCATGTGAAAGATTCGCCGCCAGGGCACATTTCGGGTTACGGATGCGGGGAGGATGCTTTTGTTTCTGTTTTCCTGATTCATGTCTGATGCCTTCCTGTGTTTTTTGTGGCATCATTGTACACCCCCGCCGCCGCAAAAAAGCGAAAAAGAGGGAGGGTATTTTTTGGCGGGGAATGGAGGGGATGGGCGGGATCCGGTGAGATGGTTCGCCCAAGGTTATTTCCCGGGCGTTTCCCCACGGGGGTTGGCGGGAAAGGGTACATTATCGGGGAAAGATTTTTTCCGTTTGCGGAATATTTTTTCCCGGGTACGCATAGACACGCACGCCAAAGATCCGCTTTCCCACCCGCAGGCGGGGGATGAGATCGGCGGATTCTCCCGTTCCCTCAAAGGCCCAGGCCAGAGATCCGCCCGTGGGATCCACTCCCATGGCCGCCAGCCGCACCGCCCACAATGCGGAGGCCAGATCCTCCTCCTTTACGGCGGGGGCGGTAAATCCCCCATCGGCCAAAACGCCGGTAACTGTATCGGGATAATGAGGATCCTCGAGCCGGTTGAGCATCACCGCCGCCACGGCCAGGCGGGTGAGGAAGGGGGCATCCGCCGTCTGGGCCGCGCAGTAGGCGGCCAGGGCATACTCCTCCGCCCGGTTGAGGGATTTTGGGGAGGCGGGATCTTGTGCCCGGACGGGGGTGATGGCGATCGTGATAAGAAGAAGGGGGAGGCAAAAGCGAAGGGATCGCATAGGTGTTCTCCTTTTGAGATGTTTTTTGTTTTTTGATCGAAGGGGGATCGCTCCTTAAGAAAGAGTCAAAGGGGAATCCACTCCGGAAGAATGATCAAAGGAGGGACCGCTCCCCGCAGATCTCCACCGAGTTGGAGAAAATCTTCACATACTTCGGAGAAGAATCAAAAGGGGGACCGCTCCCCGCAGGTCCCCC
>JAZSCY010000320.1:0-4012 GCA_045530875.1 Eubacteriales bacterium | reverse complement strand
TCCTGCACGGTCATGCGCTCCTTAACGATCTTGTCCATACGGGACAGACCGATGCGGAACTGATTCTGGAGCAATTCGCCTACGCAGCGCAGACGGCGGTTGCCCAGATGGTCGATATCGTCGGTGGTGCCGATGTCGTGGGACAGGCACAACAGATAGTTGATGGAAGCGAGAATGTCATCCTCGGTGATGTGCTTGGGCACCAGTTCAGCGATGCGGCGCTTAACCTGTGCCTTCACTTCGTCCGCGTCACCGCCGGCGCTTTCCATAATCTCAAGCAGAACGGAGGTGCGAACCTTTTCTTCCACACCGCAGTCGGTGAGATCGTAGCCCAGCAGATGCACGGGCTCGATGGTGTTGTTGCCGAACACCTTGACCTCTCTGCCGTCTTCCAGCTGCAGGTACGCCTCATTCACGCCCGCATTCTCGATGGCCAGTGCGTCCTCGGCGGAAAGCAGAGCGCCTGCCTCAAAGAGGATCTCGCCGGTCAGGGGGCTGACAGCGGGACGGGACAGGGTGTGACCGGCAATGCGGGAGTGGATCGCCAGCTTCTTGTCGTACTTGTAACGGCCAACGGGAGCCAGATCGTAACGCTTGGGATCGAAGAACAGATTGTGGATGAGCAGCTCTGCGCTTTCCACGATAGCAGGCTCACCCGGACGGAGCTTTTTGTAGATCTCCTTCAAAGCCTCATCCCGCACGGAGGTCTTGTTCTCCAGTGCCAGATTGTCGCACTCATCCTTCTCCAGCGTAGCCACCAGCTTCGGTTCATCACCGAATACGTTGCGGATCTCCTCAGCGGACTGGATGCCCAGTGCGCGGATCAGCATGGTGATGGGGAGCTTGCGGTTCTTATCGATGCGTACATAGAATACGTCGCTGGAATCCGTTTCGTACTCCAGCCATGCGCCGCGGTAGGGAATTACCGTGGCGGTGAACATGCGCTTACCGGTCTTATCGATCTGCTGATCGTAATAGATGCCGGGGGAACGCACGATCTGAGATACAACAACACGCTCTGCACCGTTGATGATGAAAGTACCGCTTTCGGTCATGAGCGGGAAATCGCCCATGAAGATTTCGGACTGCTTGACCTCACCGGTCAGCTTGTTGGAGAGGCGGACTTCCACCTTGAGGGGAGCAGCGTAGTTTACGTCACGCTCTTTGCATTCCTCAACGGGATACTTGGGCTTGGAATCGAGAGAATAAGACACAAAATCGATGAAGAGGTTTCCGGAATAATCCGTGATGGGGGAAACATCCCGCAGCACTTCCATCAAACCTTCCTCGAGGAACCACTGATAGGAGTTCTTCTGAACTTCGATCAGGTTGGGCATCTCAAGGATTTCGTCGATCTTGGAAAAGCTCATTCTGACGTTCTTGCCGACTTTCTGGGGCTTTACCATTCCAATATCACTCCGTTCTTTTCGATACCCGAATTTTGTCCGCCGCATGGTGCGAAAGGAACAAAAAACAGGCAAATAACATAAATAATGTAGAAATAAACCATTCTAATGCAGTTTACTATTTTATCACCATTCCGTGTCGAAGTCAACAAAAAAACAGGAAATCAATATGAAATTCATCTAATTTACAAAATGCATCATAAATGTTTACAAAATATTTAATTGTAAACAATATGTAAATATTTTGGAGATCTAAAAAATTACCGTATTTTTCATTTCGTATTGCAAATGAAGCAAATCCGATTATAATTATAATAAATGAAACATTCCCGATGCAATTCAGCGAAATCGGGTATACTTTACATAGAGTTGCGAGGTAGCAGACAATGAGCAGAATGATCGGATGTGCCGTGGTCGGATTGGGTATCGGACAGGCCCACGCAGACGGAATCGCCCAGTCGGATGGCGGCCGTCTGGTGGCCGTGTGCGATCTTTTGCAGGAAAAACTAGATAAAATGGCGGCGAAATACCCGGGTGTCAAAACCTATACGGATTTTGATGCATTGCTCCGTGACGATGAGGTGGAACTGATCAGCATCTGCCTGCCCTCCGCCATGCACGCGGAATATGCCGTGCGTGCCATGCGGGCGGGGAAGCATGTGCTCATCGAAAAGCCCATCGACATCACTCCCGAAGCGGCTATGCAGATCGAGCGTGTCCGCCGGGAAACGGGCAAAAAAGCCGGGGTGGTCCATCAGAATCGGTATAATGTGGATATGCTGCCCCTCCGCCAGGCCATCGAGTGCGATCACCTGGGACGGGTGTATCTGGGCACCTTTGCTGTGAAATGGTACCGTAAGCAGGCCTATTATGAAGGCTGGCACGGTACGTGGGACATGGACGGCGGCGGATCTCTCATGAATCAGGCGGTCCATACGGTGGATCTGATGCAGTGGCTCATGGGCGATGTGGAAAGCGTTACGTCGCAAATGGATATCTACGGCCATGATATCGAAACGGAGGATACCACCGCTTCGGTGATCCGCTTCAAAAACGGGGCCATGGCCACCTTTGTCAGCACTACCTGCGCCTACCCGGGCATCTCCACCGATATCAAAATCTACGGAACAAACGGCTCCGTGGAGACGGATCAGGATGTGTTGAAGGTGTGGAAGATCAAAGAGTTTTCCGACGATTTTGCTGAACTTCTGGAATTGGATGCCGCCGATGAGGAAGAGGAGGAAGAGGAAATGCTCTCCCGTTACGGCGGCGGAAATCCGGCATATGAGGCACAGCATCCCGGCACATTGACAGGCCACCGTGCCGTGGTGCAGGATATGATCGACGCCATTCGCTACGATCACGATCCGCAGATCATGCCCCTGGAGGCCATCAAAGCCGTGCGGATCGTCTGCGCGGTGTATGAATCCGCCAGAACGGGAAAGACCGTTTGGCTGAGTTAAGGAGTTATTATGAAAATTGCTGTTGTCACCGGCGCATCCTCCGGTATGGGACGGGATTTCGTCCGTCAGCTGGATGCGGCGGATACCTATGACGAGATCTGGGTCATCGCCCGTCGGCGGGAGCGTCTGGAATCTCTGGCGGCGGATGTGCGGGCCCCTTTGCGCATCCTGGCACTGGATCTGACCAAGCCGGAGAGTATTGAGGAATACAAATCCGCGCTGGCCAAATACAATCCCTCCGTGGCCGTCCTGGTCAACGGAAGCGGATTTGGCCGCTTCGGTGCCTTCAAGGATTTCCCCCTGGAGGATTACTACACTATGGTGGATCTGAACGTGAAGGCGTTGGTAGCCATCACCTATGCCACCTTGCCCTACGTGATAAAGGGCGGTGCCATCTACCAGATCGGATCCCTGTCCTCCTTCCAGCCCGTGCCCTATATCAATGTGTACGGCGCCACCAAAGCCTTTGTTTTGTCCTTCTCCCGTGCCCTCAATCAGGAGTTGCGGGGAACGGGTATCCGTGTGATGGCGGTTTGCCCCGGATGGGTGCGCACGGAGTTTTTCGAGCATGCCGTGAAGGACGATACCATCAAGTACTATAATAAGTTCTACGATTCCGATGAAGTGGTTCGCCGCGCCCTCAAGGATATGAAGCGGGGCAAGGACGTGTCCATCTGCGGTTTGTCCGTCCGGGCCCAGGTGCTGGCCACAAAACTTCTGCCCCACAAAATGGTCATGCGCGTCTGGCTGAAACAGCAGAAGAAACTGTGATAAACAGAAAAGGGAGAATCCGCGGATTCTCCCTTTTGTTGTGTGTTATTTCAGAAGTTCTTTGAAATCATCCCGATCACGGATGGGGTCGAAGGCGGGCCTGCCAAGCGCTTCCATAAAATCTTCTTCCTGTGTAGTTGTACCCGATCTGCAAATATCAGCCGTGTTATACTCAACTTTATGGAAGAACGGACTTGTAAAATGGTACACGGTATTATTCGACAAAAAGTTGTCATAAGCAACCGCATATCCGCGCGCTTTTTTTAATGCTTCGATTGCTTTTTCGGGTTCCTGCTTACCGGCGAATATTCGGGCGCGGCAAAGATAATTGATTGAGAGAAAACAATTATAATACAGATAATTTCCATCCGG
>JAZSCY010000227.1:0-3619 GCA_045530875.1 Eubacteriales bacterium | reverse complement strand
CCTCGATCCCCTCAATCATCGTACAAATCCCGTCTCGGGCAGGGATTCCGACGTCAGCGTGGGAATCGTCCGCTCCGTGCACCGGGCGATGATCCCGCCGTGGGAGTTTCCCGTGGCCAGATTGTCAATCTCCGGGGCATCGGCTTCCGTTACCGCAAAATCCAACTTTTCGGCCATCCGGCGCAGGTAGGCGATCTCCTTCGCCTTGGATTGCGCCTTACTTTTGTCATACAGCACTTCTGTGATCCGCCGGTCGTTCTTACCCGCCAGGGCAGATTCGATCACAGCGGACAGGGAAGTCATCCCCTCAAAAACCGTTGAGGCGACTTGCCGGGATGTTTCTTTGATCATGGAAAGCGCCTCCTGTGGGATTTATTCGGCGGCGGACATCTTCTTCAGATAGGCGTTGATGAATCCGTCGATCTCGCCGTCCATAACGGCCTGAATGTCGGCGATTTCATAGCCGGTACGGGTGTCCTTCGCCAGGGTGTAGGGCATAAATACATAAGAGCGGATCTGGGAACCCCATTCGATATTCACCTTGGTTCCCTGGATATCCTCGATGCGCTCCAGCTTCTCCCGCTCCTTGATCTCCATCAGCTTGGATTTCAGCATCTTCAAAGCGGTTTCTTTGTTTTGCAGCTGGCTTCGCTCGGTCTGACAGCCCACCACGATACCGGTGGGGATATGCACGATGCGGATGGCGGAGTCGGTCTTGTTGATGTGCTGACCGCCGGCGCCGCTGGAACGGTGGGCCGTGATCTCCAGATCCTCATCGCGGAGCGTGATGGAGTTGTCGTCGTCGTTAAATTCAGGCATAACCTCCACGGACGAGAAAGAGGTGTGGCGGCGTCCGGAGGAGTCAAAGGGGGATACGCGCACCAGACGGTGTACGCCGTGCTCACTCTTGAGGAATCCGTATGCGTTCATACCTTCGATGATCAACGTAGCGGATTTGATGCCCGCCTCGTCGCCGTCCAGCCAGTCCACCAGCTTTACGTTGTAGCCATGGGACTCGCCCCAACGGGTGTACATGCGGTACAGCATCTGAGCCCAGTCCTGTGCCTCTGTTCCGCCCGCGCCGGGATGGAAGGAGAGGATGGCATTGTTCTTATCATATGGACCGCTGAGCAGAATCTCAATGCGCTGTTTTTCCTCTTCCGTTTTGATGGCGGCCACGTCGGCGAGGATCTCCTCCGTCAGGGATTCGTCGTTTTCCTCAATGGCCAATTCGGCCATGGTGATCGTGTCATCCAGTTTGGTGCACAGATTCTCGTATCGCTCAATCTTATCCTTCAGCTGCTTCAGCGTCTGCAGGGCTTTGGTGGATTTCTCCTGATCGTTCCAGAAATCGGGTGACTGGGATTTTTCCTCCAGCGTCATGGCCTGCTCCCGCAAAGAATCGATGCGCAGAGCATGGCCCAACTCCTTGATCTGATCCCGGAAATTATTTAATTCAAGCTTGGCTTCTTCCAATGCGATAATCAATGTATACCTCCGTGTGCAGAAGTTGTCTCCCATAAAAGAAAAGCACACAAAAACAGTATACCATACTTTTGTGTGCTTGTAAACAGAAATTGTGAGATTTTCCTTATTCCTCCGGGGAAACAGCGTCCTCCAGGGAGGAAAAATCGGCGACAGCTCGCTTTCCTGGATCCCGTTTCAGCGGATCATACTGAAAGGCACGGCAAACATAGGTGGCGCTGACTATGCCTTTTTTCAGGCAAAGCATCTGATCGGGATTATTCAAAGACGATGCTCCCTCACAGAATTTACACATCCGTTCCAGATCCGGTGTCTTCTTTTTCATACTCTATCCCCCAAAACAATTCGGCTGATAACAGTATACTACTTTGTGTCTTGGAAATCAAGGGCTCAATCAGGAAATGACGGTTTTTCGCCGAAAAAACAAGGCCAATACGGCAAGAATCAGTATTTCCGCCGCCCAAACAGATGCGGGAATGTCCTGCTGGGGAATGATCGTGCTGCTGACGGCAGACGGCACTAAGAAAAACGCCTCATAAACCGCCGCGGCCGCACCCACCAAAATCCCCTGCACGCATTTGCAGACGGCAGTGCGGTGCAGTCCGATTCCATGGGGCGCGGTGAAGGAAGCGCACTGGGCAAAGATGGACAGCCCCGACCATCCCACGGAAAATCCGGTAAGAAATGCCCCCGCCGTACCGCCGAGCAGGGCAGCATGCTCCGCTCCGAAGGAGAACTCCAACACAGCGCCGAGCCAGGGCATCATCCCTCCCAGATGAAACCGGGTCAGAATGTGAGAAATCAGCCCGGCGGAAACGGCAAAAAACACAATGAATCCGCATACGCTCAACACCGCCCGGGCGGAGGTGGAAACGGATTCGCTCAGACATTCCATGAATCCTTTGACACGAGGGACAGGGCGATGTGCATCGGTGGCAGTCGGTCGATCGGGCACATGGCGGGCCTCAACAAATCCAATCAGGATCGCCGACAGGATCTGTGCTACGTAGATGCAGATCCCCATTCCCCGACTTCCCCAGAAATGGGCCCCCACTACCTCCACCACAAAGGAGGGCCCGGTGTTGTTGGCTATGGCAATCAGCCGCTCGCAATCCTTTTTGGTGAGCGATCCTCCCTCATACAGCCCGCATGCCGATTTGGCACCTACGGGAAATCCGCACAGCGCTCCCAGCAAAATCGCGCTGCCGGCACATCCGGGCAATCGGAACAGATATCGCACAGAATGGGAAAACCATCCACCCATTTCCGCAGCCGCCCCGCTTAATACCAGAAGCGAGGAAATCACCATATAGGGAAACAGGGACGGGATAATGACCGTGGCGCACAACTTCATGGCATCCTGTGCCGCGCCGGCTGCCATATCCGAGTAAAACATAAGAAGCGCCGCGCCGCCGAGTAAGGCCAAGGACAAAAGCGGAAATGGGGTTTTGCGGGACAGATACTGATGCATAGATTCCTCCGTATGCCGAATGAGTGCGGATGATGGAGCATATGATAAAGCGGATACTGCGGTACATCTATATCTATGACAGGGCGGTGAAAAATAGATTGGGTAAGAGAAAAAAGTCCGGGGGAGAGATCAAATGGACAGAGCGGGTAAGACAGATTTTGGATGTACCCCTGGAGGGGATATCCACTCTGAGCACCGTACAGATCGTGGGCGATCGGGAGGTCAGCGTGGGCGGATGCCGGTGCGTGCTGGAGTATTCCACCGAGCAGATCGTCCTTCGCGGGCATTCCGGGTGCATCCGCATTTGCGGGAAGGATCTGGTGATGGAATCGCTGATCGGGGATCGGATTACCGTGTGCGGCTGTGTCAGCGCAGTATATACAGATTTTTCGCGGGAGGGATAAGGCGTGCTGAAGTGGCTTTTGCGATGGATCATGGGGTATTGTACCGCAGATGTGTCCGGCGAGGCGGCCGTTATGGCGCTGAATCTTTTGCGCCGATGCGGGATTCCCCATTGGCGCATCCGGAACGCACCGGACGGCGGTATTACCTTCCGCCTATCCGGAAGTGCGGCAAAAATCTACCTTGGCGCCTGCGAGGCCGAGAGCGTGCCGGTGCGTATTTCCCCGGTAAGAGGATTGCCTGCCTTGCTTCGCCGATACA
>JAZSCY010000223.1:0-5749 GCA_045530875.1 Eubacteriales bacterium | reverse complement strand
AGATGGCTGACCGCCATCTGCTTTTTTATTATTCTTTTGCGTAGGAGTTCACTTCCAGGCCGGAGAGCACCTTGTTTGCGTCTGAGGCGATCTTCTCGATCAGATCGGTGAGCACGTAGAACTCGCCGTATCCGTTGATCGTCATCAGCGCCCGTCGGCCGGAGCCGGAGTAGGGATAGAACTTATACACCGTCTCCTCCCCGCTCAGATTGGTGATGGTGAAGGTAAGCAGGCAGTTCTTCTCGTCCGCTGTCAGGGCAGCGATCTCATCCTCGCTCAGGGGAACGTAATCCTCGATCTTCACGGACAAAAGCGTGCGGAAGAACTGTCGGAAGTTGATCACATCCGAATTGGGGATGAACTTGCCCGTGCTGCACTGCACGTCCAACGTGTTGTTGCCCGCCTCATCCTTGCCGTGGGTGAGATCGAATTTCACATCCGCACCCGCACCGCGAATCTCCATGGCGGAAACGGTGATGATCCACTGCTGGAAGGGATATTTCTCCAGCCAGTCCAGCAGATCCTTCTCCAGATAGGTGCAGGAGGATGCCGGCAGAGACACGATCTTCTCCGGGAACAGACTGGATACCACGTTGTAGGTGTCATCCGGCTGCTTTTCGCTGAAATAGAGGATAATGGGCTCGCCATCCACATCAAAGAGCACACGGTGCGCGGCAGGCTCGGCGTTTTCGCTCAGCATATCCGGCAGACCGCACGCCAGGTATTCCTCGGACGTGGGAACCAGGTGGCGCACCTCGGTACCGAGCAGATTGATGTAGGAGAAGAGCACCTCGTAATACAGATCCTCATTGGGATAGTATCCCGCAGGATAGCTCAAAATATTTTCCACGAGCGCCTGATCGTTCACCCGCTCATTTTCGGGCACCTGGGAAATGTGGATGAACTTCTCACCGTTGTGTTCGATGATGAAATTGTCCACCGCCAGATAACTGTCCTGGGAAAGTCCGGCGATCAGGATGCCAGAGGTCATATACTCAATCGAGGCGAGAACGCCGTCCTCCAAGGTGTTATCCAGCACGTACACGCTCCGTCTGCCGTCCAGCATGACGTAATAGCCGCCGCCGGTGAGCAGATCGTATCCCACAGCCACCCGGTAGGTGTTGCCGGCGGTGGTGGTCAGCGTCCAGTAAGCGCGGGGATTGTCCAGTCCGTACTCAGCCAGTTCCTTGTCGCTGGCGTTATCCACCACTTTGACCTTGGCCAGCGGATAGCCCACGCTGGTGACCAGATTGGCAAATTTCGTGGGATCGAAGGTCACGCCCTCATAGCCCCGAAGCTGGAAATCGCCGTTTTTGTCCAGATAGAATTCGTAGGAGCCGTGCTCATTTTCAACTTTCAGGGAGCGGATGTCTTCCCGCACAACCTGGGGGTACATCATATAGCGGTCATTCAGTCCGATGATCTCCCCGTCCACCGTTTCGGGAGGATTGGTTTCATCCCCCGCCTCGCCGCTTTCCACCAGAGGAACTACCACGACGAAATAAACGATGACGAGCAAGGCGAACAACGCCGCCAGCAAAATCAGTTTTTTCTTCTGCTTTGACATCATGCGTGCTTTCTCCTTACCCAAATCACCAAGCCGGTAATGGAGGCAATCACAGGGAATACCAGCGTCATGGCTACAGTCCAGTCGTTGGCCTCGGCGGTGGTGATATCCAGCGTGGTATCGTCAAACACCTTGAATTTGATATCCGCCAGCACCTTTTCCCGGCCGGTGGCCTTCATGGTGGAGGCGAGGATATCGCTGTTGGCATACGCGTTGCTCAAAATATACTTGCTGTCCGCAAAGGCAGAGGAACCGGAGAGGATCACGTAGGAGTAATACTCCTCGTTATCGATGATGCGGGATTCCCGGGACAGAGTCAGCAGATTGAAGGAGCCCGTGTCCACCACCGCACTGTCACGCACCGCTTCGGCGGTATCGTAGGTAGTCAGGATAGCAGATACATCCCGGGCGCCGGAATTGCTGCCGCCCTCCTCCCACAAAATCTGAATGGGCATGCTGTAGCGGGAGATGGTCTTGGGAAGGGTATCCAAATTGCGGGTCAGATCCTTATAGATGGAGCTGCCCAGGGTAGTCGTCTCGTATTTTGCCACCACGGACATACCGTCGGTGGAAATGGAATGCTCCGTATCCCGGATCACTGTGTCGGGGGTGAAGCCAACGCCCCACTCCTCCAGGAACTCGGACAGATTGCTCAGCCGATCCGCATTATCCGGGTTGGCGAACACCAGGAGGCATCCGAACTTATCGAGGAAGCGATCCAGCTTACGGATCTCGTTGGAAGATTCGTCATCCGCTTCCGCACCGATGAAATCGTACACCGGATTATTGATGATGACGATGCGGGCATCCTCATCGATCTCTTCCTTGGCCAGATTGATGGTGCGCACGTCAAATCCGTTCTCCGCAAAGAGATTGAACAAAGCGGCAGCGGAGGCACCGATGGCCTCGCCGTGCTCGCTGGTGAAGTATACGATGGGCAACTCGGTGCTGGTCACCTGCAGAATAGCGGAAACCAGTTTCTTCTCGCCGGAGTAGGCCCATACGGTGGAGGTGTCATCCCCGTCCGTCACGAAGAAGGACTGCAGACCGTACACAAGCACCTCGGTGCCGGACTCCACGATCACGGAGGTGGTATAGATCTCCGTGGCGGTATTGGTGCGGAACCGCTCAAAGAAGGAGCGATTCTTCACGATATCCTTGCAGGTCACGTGAATATTGTCGAACTCCGCCTCCAGCTGAAGGGCGGTGTTATACACAAACTGGGTATAGATGCTGTTGTCGCCCTGCATGAGCACGTCCGGCACGCTGGCGAAGTAGATGTTGATCTCCTCATCCACGTCGGCGAGGATTTCCTTGGTAGCGTCGCAAAGAGTAAAGATCTCCTCCCGGGTCATATCCAGATACCACATGTACCGGTTGGCCAGGGCGGTGAAAATGATATTGAAGATCGCCACAACCGCGATAAAGGCCGCGGTAAAGGCTGTGGCGGTGCTTCCGTAGCGGAAGCTTTTGGTTTTGAAAAATCCGTTTCTGTTCATCTCGTCCGTCTCCTTTCTTCCCGATCACGACCAGCGTCTCTTCTCGAAGACGCGGACGGACAAAAACAGGAACACGACGCAAATGGACGTGTAGTACACCACGGCACCGAAATCAAAGATACCGTAGGTGAAATTCATGTAGCGGCTGTAGATGGAGATCCAGTCCAGCACCGCGCGGACCGCGTAGGAATCGATGATATTGTTCAGCGCCGCCACGATCATCAGTCCCAGAAGGATACCGATGGTGGCAAAGGAGGCGGTGAACTGATTCTCCGTCAGACTGGATACAAAAATACCGATGGAGATAAAGGTCATGCCGATGAGGACCATGGCGATGAGGGAACCCCACACACGGGCCCAGTTCACATCCCCGTACAGGGACAAGGGATAGAAATACAAAGCGGACACCAGCAGCGTGCCGAAGAACATGGTGAAAGCGGCGAAGAACTTTGCCAGAACCATGCCGGGCAGGGACACCGGTGCCGTCAGAAGCAGCTGCTCCGTGCGGGTGCGGCGCTCCTCCGCAAAGGTTTTCATGGTCAGCAGGGGCAAAATCACGATGTAGGCAAACATCAGAAACTGAAAATACAAGGACACATCGGAGGACTGGGTCTGCAATGTGGTCAGAGCAAAGCTGAAGCCGGACACTGCCAGGAACACAGCGATAAATACGTATCCGATGGGGGTGGTGAAATACGAGCGCATTTCCCGTTTATAAATAGCAAGCATTGTCGTACTCTCTCTTTCGTTACGGAATTATACCGACTCAGGTGCGCGTGCGGCGCTCACCGGCCATCTTCTTTTTGGTATCGGCTTCCATCAGCTTCACGAACACATCCTCCAGGGACATGCCCACCGCTTCCAGGCCGAGAATGGGCCAGTTCTTGGCAGCCAGGGCAAAGAACAGGGATTTGCGCACATCCACGCCGGGCTCGCTCTCGATATGGTATGTAAAGCTGTCCAACTCTCTTTCTCCCACCGCATCGGCACGAAGCACGCCGGGGATGCCCTTGAGCGTGGAAAGAACTTCTCTCTGAGGGCCGCAGATCTTCACGCTGTACAGCCGGCCGTCCTCCACCACGCGGGTGATGTTTTCCGTCTTTTCGTCGGCCACAATCTTGCCCTGGTTGATGATGACGATCCGATCCGCCACGGCCTGCACCTCCGGCAGGATGTGAGTGGACAGAATGACGGTGTGATCCGATCCCAGATTACGGATCAGATTGCGGATCTCGATGATCTGCTTGGGATCCAGACCAACGGTGGGCTCGTCAAAAATCAGCACTTTGGGATTGCCCACGAGAGCCTGGGCGATGCCTACTCTCTGGCGGTATCCCTTGGAGAGATTCTTGATGAGGCGGCCGCGGACGTCGGCGATTTTTGTGACTTCGCAGACCTCCTTCAGATGCTTTTCCCGGTTCAGGGTGCATTTCTTCAGATCGTAGACGAAGTTCAGATACTCGTCCACCTTCATATCCACGTACAAAGGCGGCTGCTCCGGCAAAAAACCGATCAGTTTTTTCGCCTCATAGGGACTTTCCAGCACATCGATGCCGCCCACCTTCACCGTACCGGAGGTGGAGGACAGATAGCCGGTGAGGATATTCATGGTTGTGCTTTTTCCCGCGCCGTTGGGGCCAAGAAAACCGACGATCTCGCCCTTCCCCACGGAAAAGCTGATGTCGTCCACGGCGAATTTGGCGCCGTACCGTTTGACCAGATGACTGATTTCAATCATAATACTCTCCATGCCGCTGTGCGGCGTAATTTGTCATAGTAAAGGGTCTTGTCACAATACACCGCTTATTATAGCACATATTTATAAATAAATCTTGAACATTTCCATATAATATGGGAAATCGGGGACGGAGTTTTTTCTGTGCGGGCAGATTTTATGGGAATTTTTTTACAGATTCGCATATTCCCGGTGGACGAAAGAGGAAGAATATGTTATAATGGGGTGTGGTAATTTCGAGAGAAGGGCGAAACCATCTCAAACGCCGAAGTTTTCGCCCTCCTCTCCGAGTTCGTTTCACGAACTCACCTCTCCTCTCACTTCCTTGGCTCCGGCATAACATTCAGTTTTGGGCGAGAGCCAAGGAAGGTGGAGGTGCAGGAGGAGGAAAACTTCTGGCGTTCCGAGTTCGCGCATACGCGAACTCGCATGGTTTCCTCCTCCTGCATAGGACGCCCCGATTTATAAAGGCTTAGCCCTATAAATACCCGCGTAATTCATTACCGGAGATATATCATTTACTTTTAAGGAGATTCCCCCTATGAGCAAACTGGAAAAAACCGCATTCGCCGGCGTACAGGGCCCGGTACTCACCATCGTTATGGACGGTGTGGGCCTCACCGCGGATGGCGAAACCAACGCCGTATCCCGCGCCTATATGCCCAATCTGAAGCGCGTGATGGCTTCTTATCCCACCGTAAAGCTGAAAGCGCACGGCACCGCTGTCGGTCTGCCCTCTGACGACGACATGGGCAACTCCGAGGTTGGTCACAACGCCCTCGGCTCCGGCCAGGTATTCGCACAGGGTGCCAAACTGGTATCCCAGTCCATCGAATCCGGCAAAATGTTTGCCTCCGATGCATGGCAGGAGATCACATCCAACGTAAAGGACGGCGGTACCCTCCATTTCCTAGGTCTGTTCTCCGACGGAAACGTCCATTCCCACAT
>JAZSCY010000273.1:0-3396 GCA_045530875.1 Eubacteriales bacterium | reverse complement strand
TAATGTCCGGATAGCCGTAGGCGCACTCCCACTTGGACACGGACTGGGCGCTGATTCCCAATGCGTCGGCCAAAGCTTCCTGGGTAAGATCCCGCTGTCGTCTGAGGTGTTTTATGCGTTCACCAAAATTCAACTCCATAGATTATCTCCTATAAGTTTATTCGACATGAGCTCTTGTCTGGCTTTATTATAGCATGAGAGATCGTAGCATTTCAATAACCGCTCATTTGGGTTTTATACAACCAAACGGATAGTTTTCCTACTGTCCCGATAGAAAACAAAAATAAACAGGGGCTGTTGCTTTTGGCAACAGCCCCTGAATTTTGGGGAATTTACTGTTTTCCGGAGTGAGCGTTGGACCACTGTTTCTCCAACTCTGCCCAATCACGGATGGGACGGATCTTCTCCCATACCTCGTGGGTATTGTCGCGGTAGTACATATGGGAGTTGGTGGCTTCCTGGATCTCCGCATAGTACCATGCATCGGTATCCGCATTGTCCACCCAAGTGATCATATCGGGGAGGAGATGATCCTTGTGAGGCGCGCGGTTCAGGGTACGGTTGATGATCTTGATGGCTTCCGCACGGGTTACGTAGCGGTCTGGCTGGAAGGTATCGTCGCCGTATCCGCTGACAAAGCCAATCTCGGCGGCTGCATTGATGAAGGCAGCGGCCCAGTGCTCGCCCACGTCGTTGAAGGCGTCTGCGTTATCGCCCAGCGTGCCGTAGAAGCTCATGGCGATCTTCACCAGCTCGGCGCGGGTGATCGGGTTCTCCGGACGGAAGGTGTTATCCTCGTATCCGGACAGTGCGCCTGCGTTGACCAGGGTGGAGATGGCGTTGTTGTACCATGCGTTGGCGGGAACATCCGCAAAGGTGTTGCTCTGAGACCAGTACTCGGCCCGCTTTGCATCGGTGAGCAGGCGGAAGAAGATGGTGGCCACCTCGGCACGGTTGATGTAAGCATCGGGGCGAACGGTTTCGTCCGGATAGCCGATGATATAACCGAAGTGATCCCGGGTCTCAAGAGAAAGCTCTGCGTAGGTGTTGGTGAAGGTAAGCTCGGTGGGTTTTACGCGGGGGCCTACCGTCACGCTCTGACCGAGGTCGATGGCATCTCCTGCCTCATCGGCAACGGTGGTGGTGAGGATGTATCCGGGCATACCGGCACCGGCCTCTTCCACGATGCATTCCACACCGCGAGGCAGATAGATCATATCGGACTGGCCGCGGCCGCTCTCTGCGTCTACCTTCACGGTAACGGTCTCAAAGAGCTCCTTCACGCCGTTGTTGACCAGATATACGTGGAAGGTGAAGGTATCCTTGCCGCTGAATCCGGCAGGGGCATTCACAACCTTCTCAATGCTGATAGCACCGTCGTAAATCGGGGTCGTGGAGGTGTAGCCGTACAGCACCACGGTATCGGCCGGCATGGTGAAGCAGGGACGTCCCAGTCTGTCATTGAGAACACGGACGCGGTTGCCGGAAACGGTGCGGGGTGCGCTCCAGCCGGAGAAGTACACGTTGGGAGGCAGCAGCGGAGCATCGATGATGAAGTGACGCTCGAACAGCTCATATCCGCCCTCCCAGTACAGTCTGCCGTCCAGGTAGTAGCGCACGTTATAGGTGGCTACCGGCTGAATCGGAACGGATACGCAGCGGATGTGCACCTCGCCGTGCTCATGCATGGTGAAGGTACCGTCGCTGTTGATCACAACTTCCACGCCTTCGGTGGCGGAGGTGGGGGTAGACCAGGGAGTATAGCTATGGGATGCGGTATTTTCCACATTCGCCATAACGGTAACGGGGGTATTCAGCGGGTAGGTTTTTGTATACTGGGTCTGCTCAATTCCGTCGATGAAATATTTCACCGTGAAATCCTGCGGCAGAGTGGATGTCCAGCGTCCGTAGAGATGGATGACAGGGTTCGTGCCATTCATACGGGGCGCGGTGAACTGGCCGTTCGGTGCCACCGTCAGGGACGGCTCGGAGCAGTGCCAGCCTTCGAATGCCATATCCGCGGGGGTGGTATCAAATCCCTTGACGTTGATGGTAGCACCCACATAGTAGGCGGTGCCGTCGGTGGGCAGATCGGGCCAGCCCAGTGCTCTCCACTGATCCTGGGTCAGATCTCCTTCGTAGTGATAGATCACGTGCACGGCGGGCTCACGGCTGTAGTACAGTTTCAGAACCAGGGGAGCGGATGCATCGGGAGATACAACGCCTTCCCACTTGCCGTCCTGTGCTGTCTTGACGGTGTCTACGATAGCGCCCATATCCAGATAAGGCTTGTAGGTGGTGGCGCGGACGGAATCGCCCACAACACCGGTCTTGGATTCCACATGAGGCACTACGTTTTCGTAGGTGCCCTGATCGTTCATCAGATAATGCTCGATCTTGTATGCGGCCTCGCCGGCGGTGAATTTACCCTTAAGCACCACGTTGGCGGCGGGCATCACGAATTCGCCGTTTTTGTATTCCAGTCCGGCAGGGGTCTGAACCGTCCAGCCGGAGAAGATGTATCCGGGAACGGAGGGAGCGGGAGTATGTACCTTATCACCGGCGTATTTTGTTTCCACGGGCGGCAGCTGTGCGCCGGCGGGAACGGGATTCTCGAATACGTAGGTGACGGTGTACTTGTTCAGATCGTAGTACAGTTTCAGTACCAGCTTGCCGGTGGCAGGAATGATACCGGAAACCACGCGCTCGGGATGTGTCGTGTTCTCGGTGTATCCCTCAAACACGTGAGAGTGTGCGGATACTTCCTTGCCGATGGGGGCGGTATGGCTGTGGCTGGTCTTGTCATCCTTCACATATACCGTGGGATCATCGGCAGACTGGAGGTAATACTCCACGTCGTACTGAGGATTCACGTTGAAGGAGCCGACCAGGGTTACATCCGATGCGGGCATCACAAACTCGTTGCCGTTGATACTTACGCCGGAGGGAGACTGGATCTTCCAGCCGGAGAAGGTATAGCCTTCCGCTGCCGCATGGGGAGCTATCTGAACCTTGGAGAGGTATTCTGCCGTAGTTTCAGCGGGCAGAGGAGTGCGGTTGGCGGGAAGCACGCCCTCGTACACATAGATTACGCGGTAGGTGTTCCGCTTGTAGTACAACTTCAAAGTCAGAGGATAATCGGGATCGGAGGAGGCTACTACCACGCCGCTGAGCACACTGCCCGGTGCGGCGGGATCGTGAACGTATCCGGTGAAGCGAGCGTCTACCGCGGCTTTCTTCGGGGTACCGGTTACCGTTTCGCCGGCGATTCCGTCCTCAAATTCTTCCGTCAGAATGGGGGTGGTGTAGCTGCCGTCATCGCCCATCAGGTAGTGCTCTACCTTGTAGTGCACGCCCTCGATCCGCTTGAACTCGCCCCACAGGGTGAGATTCTCG
>JAZSCY010000387.1:0-5947 GCA_045530875.1 Eubacteriales bacterium | reverse complement strand
GGCGGGATTGCGGGGATCGTCCTCGGGAATGCCGGCTTCCACCTTACCCACCAGATCCGCACCCACGTCGGCGGCCTTGGTGAAGATACCGCCGCCCACACGGGCAAACAGGGCCATGGAGGAGGCACCCATACCGAAGGTGAGCATGGTGGAGGTCAAATCCTCAATGGGAAGCTGAAAACCGAATTTCAGAAGGATGAACCAAAAGCTGATATCGAACAGACCCAGACCAACCACAGTCAGACCGGTAACCATACCGGAGGAGAAGGCGATCTTCAAGCCCCGGTTGAGTCCCTCACGGGCACCCTGGGCGGTACGGGAGTTGGCGTAGGTGGATATCTTCATTCCGATGAAGCCGGAGAGGCCGGAGAACAGACCGCCGGTCAAAAAAGCTACGGGAACGAAGGGAGTGATCGTTCCGGCCACCGCCAGAGCGGTCAGCAGGACGATGATTACGGCGAAAAAGATGGCAACGGTTTTGTACTGACGCTTCAGATACGCCATGGCACCCTTCCGGATTTTTGCCGAAATCGCTGCCATTTCCGCGGTGCCCTCCGGCAGCCGTTTTACGGAAAAGTACTTATACGCGGCGAATGCCAGGGAAAGCAGAGCCGCTGCCATTACGAGAAAAGGAATGTATTCTGTCATGGTATTCTCCTGAGATGTGAATTGGATAATGTAATTATATAACATTCTTCTCAAAATTTCAACATTTTTTCGAACCTTTTTCGAATATTTCTCAACTTTTTTCCAAAATAATGGTGCCCTATAACAATTTGCACCTTTTTCACGGGGTGAAAAGGAACATAATGTGTGCATTTTGATCGTTTTATGTGAAAACGGGGATGAGTTCACACAAAAAGCCTTCCCCTCAAGAGGGAAGGCTTTAGTGAACGTCGCATCACCCGGCAGGGATTTTTCTGTCCCGCCGTCGATTACAATCCCGCGTACACCAGATTCCGGAGGCGGGGGTGGATGATGTCTTCCTTATTTTTCAGCATATGCTGCATATACACGATGGAGGTCTGGGTGCCCGGCTCACAATGGACGTAGGCACCGGCCATACCTCCCCAGCCAAACTCGCCCGCCGGCGTCAGATTGCCGGACAGACCGGGATTCTTCAGCACGCGGACGCCATATCCGTAACCGTATCCACGGAAACGGGGCCAGTCGAAGGTGGCACGGTTCACATCGGTCAGGCAATCGGATCGCATCAGCTCCACGGTGCGCTCCGACAGCACTCTTGCGCCGGTGGGAGCCACGCCCATATGGGTGAGGGTTTCCGCAAAACGGCCGTAATCCTCGGTGCAGGAGATAGCACCCGCGCCACCGGATTCAAAGAGGGGGCCGAAGGAGGGATTTCCCTTGCCCACGTCCACGGCCCGGTTCAATTCCTTATCGAAGCGGTACTGGGATGCCATGCGGGCATAAATCTCCTCATTGGCGTGGAAATAGGTATTTTCCATACCGATGGGTTCAAAAATATTCTTCTTGGCGTACTCGGAAAAAATCTCCCCGGCCACCACTTCCACCAGATACAAAAGCACGTCGTGGGATGTGCCGTACATCCAACGGTCGCCGGGCTGGAAGCGGAGGGGGCGTTTGGCCAACGCCTCAATCACCTGGCCGGTGGTGGGTGCGCCGTTTGCGGCTTCAAAGCAGGCTTTTGTTTCCGGGGTGCGGAAGGTATAATCCAGGCCCGAGGTCATATTGAACAGATCCCGGATCCGCATGGGGCGGGCATCGGTGAGCTCGATGGCACCGTGGGAATTGGTATGCTCCACCTTCATATGGGCGAAGGCGGGTATGTAATCCCCCACGGGATCGCTCATGAGGAATTTTCCTCTTTCGAACAGCTGCATACCGGCCATGACGGTGATCAGTTTGGTGGCGGAATACACGTTATACAGGGCGTCGGGACGGAGGGGTTCGCCTGTGGCTACGTCCTGAAATCCTGCGGTATGGCGGTAGACTTCCTTTCCTTTATGATATACGATCAGATCGGAGGAGGGCACGCCTTCTTTTTCGTAGAGGCTATCCAGATATTCGGTGAGGTTGGTGAAGTTCATTTTGATCTCCTTTCGGGGGATGGGTTTGGGATTATTATACCATATTTTAGAAAGGATGTCGAGGGGGAATGTTTGTTATATCCGTAGGGCGGGGGCTTCCGCCATACCCGTAGGGGAGCATTCCATATGCTCTCGAAAAGGAAAAGGGCGGATTCCATATCCGCCCGTGGAGAAATCGGGGGCGTATGCGGCGGACGTGCAATGCACGCCCCTACCACAAAATTACATGTCTATCCCCACGGATGCAGATAGGCAAAGAATTCCGCCACACCCGTAGGGGCGGATTCCATATCCGCCCGTGAAGAAAGACAAGGCCGTATATGGCGGATGTCCTCTGTGTCGCCGTGTTTATTAAATAAACGTAAAAATTATTGACAAAATGGAGGGACGGGGGCATACTATACGTATATGCGGGACAAGCTCCCGAAAAAATGGCGGGGAGGGGCCACAATGAAGCAGAAAATCATCAAGACCGTACAGTTCCTCCTCAATCCCCGGCTGCTTTTGTGCCTGGCGCTGGCGTGGATGATCACCAACGGCTGGTCTTACATCCTGATGGCCGTGGGCACATATTTTGAAATTCCCTGGATGATGGCGGCGGCGGGGGCCTATCTGGCCTTTCTGTGGCTGCCCATCTCCCCGGAGAAGATCGTCACCTTTGCCATCGCGATCGCTCTGCTGCGGTGGCTGTTCCCGAACGATCAGAAGACGCTGGCGGTACTGAAGCGGTGGCGGGATCGGGCCAAGGCGACGATCCGTCGGCGGCGGGAGAGGAAGAACAAGGAATAAGAAGGACATCGCCCGGATGTCCTTCTTTTATTAACGCAGGGGAGAAATAACCCACAGTCCCTTGACATCCCCCTCATCCTTTGTTATCATGAAGATGTTACTGCGGTACACGGGGGGGATACTATATATGAAAAAAATACTGCTGACATGTATCTGCATGCTTCTTTGTATATCCTTTTTATTCGGCGACGCGGCTCTGCTTGGCTATGCGGCCACTGCGGGTGACGATCCCGACACCGCCGCCTACACAGCCCAGGGCGTGGGCATCTTTACCCTTCGGGGAAGTTTTTCCTCGGGGGAGGATCCGCTTCCTCCGTCCGTGATCCGATTGCTGGAGAACGGCGAGGTAGTGCTGGAAACGGGAGTGACCGGCGATACCTTCACGCTGGAGCAGCTTCCGGCGGGTATTTACGATCTGGAGATCACACGGGCGTCCCATCTGTCCTACACCCTGCACGGGGTGGAGATCTTCATGGAGGACGTGGATCTGTCCGCCCACTCCGATCCTGCGATCGCCGGGATTTCCCTCTCCGCGGGGGATGTGAACGGTGACGGATGCATCGATCTGCAGGATATAGCGCTTCTCACCTCCTCAGATACCTATTCCCAAAGTATTGAGGAGGCAGCCACTCCCGAGGCCGATGTGAACGGCGACGGCAGCTTTGATTTGCAGGATCTGGCCATCATCACCTCTACCGACCATTACGGACAGCGGGCGGCGGCGGTGGACTTTGTTCCCGAGGCGACGGGAGATGCGTTTGACACCATCGTGAACCGGTACGCCTATCTGGAATTCAGCAACGGAAAATACGCGTATCAGCCCTATCAGAAAACGCTTCTGAACAAAATCAACACCAACTGCCGGACCTGGATATCCCGGGTAAACCGCAGCAGCACCACCGATCCTTTCGGGCAGAATTACGCTTTTACCAGCAAAAACATGTCCACCATCTACAAGAATATCCTGGACATGGCCCGGGGATATGCCTCCCCCGGCTCGGATTATTATAAAAATGAAGATCTGCGGGAGGACATTCTCTACTGTCTGGACTTCATGTACAATAAATTCTACGGCGGCACCAAAAACAAGCTGCCCAGCGGCTCCAACTGGCACGACAGCTACATCAACGTGCCCGGCAGTCTGACACGCATTCTTCTGGCTTTGCGGGAGGATCTGAGCATTGCGGAGATGAAGCATTACATGGATTGGATGGACAAGCTGATCTACTCTCCCTCCTACACCTCCGCCAACATGATCGACATGACCTTTGCCATCATTCTGGCGTCGGCCTTGGAAAAGGACGGCACCCGATTGCAAAAAGCGGTGAGCACTTTGTCCGGCGAGGTCTTTGACTACGTGACGTCCGGGGATGGCATCTATCGGGACGGCTCCTACATCCTCCACTCCTACGTTCCCTACACCACCGGCTACGGCGGAAGTCTTTTGGACAATCTTTCTTCCATTCTGTATACGGTGGCCGGCACCCCCTACACCTTCTCCGACACGCTGATCAACCGGCAGGTGGACTGGGTATTTGATTCCTTTTCTCCCGTTCTGTTCCGCGGCGCGGCTATGAGCGCCGTAAACGGACGGTTGGTATGGTCCAACGACAGCGAAAGCTCCCGTTCCGTCTGCGTGATTACCGGCATGGCGCGCATCTGCCAGTACGCACCGCCGGAGAGAGCGGCGGAGATAAAAGCGCTTCTGAAACACTATCTCTCGGCCAATCCCTATCCCTACGGAAGCAGCGACCGGCTCAGCACCGCGGATTTCCTCACCGTAATCGAGCGGGATACCTCCATTTCGGCAAACGAAAGCCAGACGTCCGCAAAGGTATTCCCCTACATGGCGAGAGTGAGCACCCACCGGGGCGATTTTGCGTCGATGCTGTCCATGTGCTCCCCCAACATCGCGCGGTACGAATGCTTCCTCTGGTCGGAGACCAATCGGGAAAATCCCAACGGATGGTACACCGGCGCGGGCATGCTGTACGTATACGCGGACAGTGTGACCCAATACGATCAGGCATTCCACCGGTATGCGGATCATTACCGTCTGCCCGGCACCACGGTGGACACACGGGAAAGAAATCCCTTGAACAATGCCCACACCTTCAATCAGTCGGCGTTTGTGGGCGGCGTACAGATGGACGAGTTCGCCATGGCCGCCTTCCAGTACGACAACAAAAACGGGGATTTCCAGTCCGATCTGGTGGCGAAAAAATCCTATTTCTTCTTCGATGATGAGTACGTCATGCTGGGCGCGGATATAGACAGTTCCCTGGATCAGGGCGTCATCACCACGGTGGAAAACCAGAAAGTGGTGGGCGGCACGGGAGATCTGTACCTGAATGACAACACATCCAGCGTAACCGCCTCCGTGGACACGGTGGTCAACGGCGTGAAATACGCGCACATCTCCGGCTACGGATCCCTCGTTTTCCCAGAAAAGCAGACGCTGACGGTGAAGCGCGCCCAATCCTCCGGACGGGTATTTTCTGAGATCTTCTTCGATCACGGAATCCATCCCACAAACGAAAGTTATTCCTACATCATTCTGCCGCTGTCCACCCGGGCAGAGGGCAAGGCGTACAGCGAGAATCCGGAGACGGAGATCCTTTCCAACACGAAAAAGATTCAGGCTGTCCGCGAGAAAACTCTGGGCATCACGGGCATCGTTTTCTGGCAGGCGGGAAGTTATGCGGGAATCACCCCCGATTTCCCCTGCACTGTGCTTGTCAAGGATACGGAGAGCGGTATGCGGATCGCCCTCAGCGATCCCACCATGAAGCTGACCGGCAAGCGCACCGTTGTTCTGGACGGCACATACACGCTGGCGGGCGGTGACAGTCGGATAAGCGTTTCGGCGGCGGGCGGAAAAACCACCCTCACGATAGACATGACCGGATCCGGGGGATTGAGTATTGAGGCGGATCTGGTGAGAAACTGAGCCTATAGGAAAAGACAGAGATTGCATTCGCTTTCTCTGCCTTTTTTCTTGACAGGCACGAATTTGATTAAGACAACAAACAACAATGTTTCCGTGTTCTATCACCGTAGGGGAGTGCTTGCTCCCACCGTTTTTGTTC
>JAZSCY010000067.1:0-4599 GCA_045530875.1 Eubacteriales bacterium | reverse complement strand
GCGCCGTGTGGATCTGGATTTCTCCGTGGCATACGATGCCGATATGGATCTGGTGAGAAAGGTGCTTCTGGCCACCGCCGCCAACCATGCTATGGTACTGCAGGAGCCCGCACCCGAGGTGATGCTGGTGGAGCAGGGCGCATCCGCTCTGAAATTCCGCCTCCGCGTGTGGTGCGAGAACGGCAACTACTGGACGGTACTCTTTGATCTGAATGAGGACGCCAAGCGCGCCTTTGATCAGTTCAAGATCCAGATTCCCTTCGATCAGCTGGACGTACACGTTGTGGAGAAGTAATCAAGGCAAAAATAAAAGAGCACCCTGTGTGGGTGCTCTTTATTTTTTCTTCCTCAAAACAATCCACAAAATGGCAGACAACGCGGCGATGCCTAGGGAGAGGAGGGCGGTGCTGTAGCCGAACAATGTTTCGGATATATAACTCAGCCCCGGCATGAATCCGTAGCCGGGCAGGCTGTCGAAATACGCGCCCAATCCCCAGGCAAGAGGGGCGCATCCCAGCGAAAAGAGCAGGGATGTGAGACGGGCTTTTGTGGATTTTCGGCAAATGGCGAAAACGAGCGCCGCCACCTGCAGCAAGAGCAAAAGAATATATACGATTACCATGGAAAAACCTCCTGTTTCCGGTTGACAAAATGGTTGTTTTCTGCTATACTGACAGTCGAAATTTCGGGAAAGGATGTGGACGTATGGTCTTTATCGGTCGGCTTGGCCGGTTTGTCCGTGTCAATCTGGTGTTTGTGATCGCGCTGCTCGCGGCCATCATCACATCCTGCATCGTTGTGCCCGATCGGGAGTATCTGGGCTATTTTGATTTCCGCACGCTGACCTGTCTGTTCTGCACGCTGGCGGTGGTGGGAGCGCTGGGCAACATCGGCTTTTTCTACGCCTTGGCCAAGGATATCGTCCGCCGCTTTACCACGTTGCGCTCGGCGGTCTTGGTGCTGATCTACATTACCTTCATCGGCTCCATGCTGATCGCCAACGACATGGCCCTGCTCACCTTTTTGCCCCTGGGATACTACGTGCTCCACGAAACGAAGAACGAACAGCACATGGCCTTCACCTTCATCATGCAGAACATCGCCGCCAACCTGGGCGGCATGCTGACTCCCTTCGGCAATCCCCAGAATCTGTATCTGTACAGTTATTTCTCCATCCCCACCGGGGAATTTATGTCCATCATGCTCCTGCCGTTTCTTTTGTCGGTGGGGCTGATCACGGTGTGCTGCATCGTGTTCACGCCGGCAACGAAGCTGGAGTTGGGCGCGGCACCTCCAAAACTGGATCGCCGCCGCACGGTTTTGTATCTGCTTTTGTTTGCCTATTCCATCGCTATCGTCTTCCGGGGTATCCCCTACTGGACGGGATGGATCGTCATCCCCCTCAGCCTCTTTTTTCTGGATCGGGAGGCCCTCAAGCGGGTGGATTATCCCCTGCTGGGCACCTTCGCCGCGTTTTTCATCTTCTCCCGCAATATGGGACGGATCGAGGCGGTGCGGGAGTTTTTCGCTATACTGCTCTCAAAGAATACATTGATCTTCAGCGCGATGTCCTGCCAGGTCATCAGCAACGTGCCCAGCGCGATTCTGCTGTCCCATTTCACCGAGGAGTACGCGCCGCTTCTGGTGGGTGTGAACATCGGCGGATGCGGCACGCTGATCGCATCTTTGGCCAGCCTGATCACGTTCCGGTCTTTTTTGTGCAACGCGCCCCATCAGGGCAAGAAATATTTCCTTATGTTCACGGCGTTCAATTTCGCGTTTTTGATCATCCTTGGCGCCGTCATGTCGTTTGTGTATTGAGAATCAGTTTTGCGCAGGCTTTTCAGCCTGCGCTTTTTTATTCGGCATCCAACTTGGCCAGCAATTCCTTGGCTTCTGTCACTGCGTATAGTTTGTTCCCGTGCTCGATGACCAGCTGCAGATTCTTTCGGGCCAGTTCCTTTTCGCCCAGCGCCAGGTAATTCTCGCCCAACTGCATATGGAGATCCACTTCGCCGATCCGGTTTTGCGGTTTTACAGTGCCCAACAATTCCAGGGCTTTTTCGTATTCACCGGCATAATAGTGGTGATCGATCCGGGTGAAAAGCACTACGGGGTCCATGCTTCTTTTGGGTTTACTGTCGGGGAGGTCGTTGTAGATCTGCATCATCTTCGTGTACCAGATCTCCGCCTCTTCGTGCAGGTTCAGACAGCGGCATTCCGCGCAGAGATTGTTGTAGTAAACGGCCTTGTTGAGCGGTACCATCCCGGCATGCTTGTCAATATTAAGTGACGAAAGGGTATCGTACGCCAGCTGGAAATTGCCTACGCTGTGCAGGGCAACGCAGTAGTTGATGACCATCGTCTGCCGGAGCAGGGGGGACAGCTTATTCATGGGGAGGCTGTGCATCTCCCGGAGCAGCGGATAGGGATCGCATTGCTCATGCAGAGCTTTCATGGGCTCCTGGAGCCACGCATCCGGTGCGGCAATCGCTATAAAGGCAGAGAGAAGATACAGAATAAAAAGTGCAATTCCCAAAATCCACGGGGGAATGGAAATCAGATCGTTCAAGGAAAAAGCGCCTGTGGTGTAAATGATGGCCAGAATAATGAAGGTGGGAATTCGGTGCAGCATCACCCATCGTTGAAGTTTTCTCATAAAGACGGTCCTTCCATTCGTGTCAGTTTTTCCGCGCAGGCTTTGGCCTGCGCTTTTTTGTTTCAGCTATTCTCCCGGGCAAAGTCCTGTATTTGCGCAAACAAATTATCCAACGTTTTTATGTCTGTTAGTGCGATGGTTGTATCTACACCGGCGTCCATGGCATCCATATAGAGGGAGTCTTCGTCGATATTGAAGCAGATTTCGTATCCGTTCCGTACGAGAGTCATATCCAGCATATCCACAGAATTTTCCTCAAAAGTCCATTCCATTCCGGAGATTTCGGTATATTCGTCAAGTAGTTCCTCAAAGGCACCGTTTTCGTATGCCTGCCAGATTTCCGCCCACAAGCCGCTGCGGGCGGGCTGATGTAGGTCCAGTGTTAGTGAAGTGCCGATAGATGTGTGCAAGGGAGGGCACGCCTCCTTCTTTTTCCGGATCTTTCTCAGCAGGCTTCGGTCGGCTCCTACCAGTGCAATCTCAAATGCGTCACTAATTAAAACCAACTTATTGTTTGTACTGCCGCTGTAACGACTGCGCTCCCATCGTATTGCGTTTTTCATGTCCGTAATGGCAGAGTAGGGCAAACTTCCTGAACAATGGAGTATGGTCGTTTTGCGGGGAGAATCATTATAATTTTTTGTGAGTTCAGCGCGGAAAAAATGCAGTCTTTCCTCCCCCAGAATACAGAGCAGTTTGTGTCCCCAAAGACGATCAAAAATAAGAAGCAGGATGATCATGCAGAGCGGAAGGAGTATTCCTACCAGAGAGCGAGTGGATATAGTCTGAGCCGAGAGATTGGTCAGTATCATACCTGCCTCACAGCATAGGATAAAAACGAACAGGGCTATGGGATAAGCAAGCGGATGGGTATATATGCGTTTGCCTTCGATGTGGCTGTATTTTTTATCCGATTTCATTATGCGTTCTCCTTTTTGTCCCTCGCTTTTATCACGCACATGAGCAGTACCGCCAGCACAGCGATCACGGCCAGAGCCGCCAGAAAGATGTTTTCGTTGGGAACGAAGGATTTTGTGCCATCGTTGTTCACGATCATTTCCGCATTGGCAAGAACCGTCTTGCCGATGAAGGGTCCAACCACGCCGGGGATCAGCACCTGGGAGAAGATCCGCACGCCCTGGAACCGGCCGGCCTTTCCCTCGGGGGTCAGATCACGGATCCGTGCGCCGAACACGGCCATGCCGCACAGATAGCCGCACATCATGAGCAGCGATCCGGCGAACACCAGCGCGGTCTGGCGGAAGAAGTATAGAAGGACATATCCCGCCGCCAGAGCAATCAAACTCCAGAGAACGGAAAAACCAAATCCCCGCCGGTCGTATACCTTGCCCCACAACGCGGTGGCCACCGATGCCAGAATGATGGCGGGCGCCATGACGAACACATAGTCCGTCATGCCCAGGGATACCTCGTAGTAGAGGATCAGATAGGGCATGAAAATCTGGATGGAGATGTTGAACAGAATGAAAGCGATGAGGGACAGATACAGCGCGGCATTTGCTTTGATGGTGGAGGGACGGAAGCCGTGGATCACCGTGGAGAAATACCCCTCCTCCATCTTGGGGAGAGCCGGATCCTTAATGAGGAAAAATCCCAGCACGCCGATGAGGGTGACCACACCGCCGATGATGGCGAAGATGGCACACCAGCTGGAGGCCTGATCCAGATCAAAGGCCATGAATCCGCCGAACACGGCAAGGATCGCCACCAGCGGCATCATGGCGTTGATACCCTCGGCGGCGCCCCGATTGGTGGTGTCGGTGCTGTCCGTCAGCCAGGCGTTGAAGGCCGCATCGTTGGCAGTGGAGCCGAAGAAGGTCATCACGCAGTCCAGAACGATCACCAAGGTGATACCGATGGCGGAAACGGATGCCGCCATGGGGAAAGCGGCGTGGATCAGATCCTCCCGGAGCAGGGTG
>JAZSCY010000037.1:0-6207 GCA_045530875.1 Eubacteriales bacterium | reverse complement strand
GGACAGAAGCTTGTACAGAAGGTCGAATTCCCGGGCGGTCAGGGAGATTTCCTCGCCGCTCAAAGTGGCGCTTCTTTCGTCCGCATCCATGACAAAACTGCCGATCTCCAAGCGCCGGCTTGACGCGATTTTGGAGCGACGCAGAATGGCACCGATCCGTAGGAACAACTCGTCCAGATCAATCGGCTTCGTCATGTAATCGTCGATGCCGATGCGATAGCCTCTTTGCTTGGAGGCGAAATCATCCCGTGCCGTCATAAACAGGATCGGGATATCGCTATTGAGTGTACGCACCGTTTTGGCGAATTCGAATCCGTCAATGTTCGGCATCATGATGTCCGACACAATGCAGTCAAAGGTTGTTTTGTACATCTCATCGTAGGCGCTTTCCGCGTCCAGACAGCCCACAGCCTCGTATCCGGAGTTGTTCAGAAACGAACAGACACTGCGGTTCAGATCTCTGTCATCTTCCACAACCAAAATTTTGAACATATTACCTCCACCAAAGCGATGTATTGTTTCTACTGCCTATATTATACATGGAAATGTTAAAGTTTTGTTTGCGTTTGCCGCCATTTTTCAAAAATAATTATTTTTTCATGCAAAAATCAAAAGGGCAGTGCTTTATGTGCACTACCCGGGTAACAATGGTTAGTGTTTCTTGGCGGTTTCGAGGCGGGCTTCTGCTTCTTCCTTCCGCTTGTTGGCTTCCTTGATCTGCTCGTCTCGCTGGGTCTGCATCATGGCCTTACGGGTTTCGGAATTTCCCATGGCCTTTGCTTCTTCCCACTGCGCCTTGGATTCAGCTTTTGCGGCGGAAAACTGTGCCTTGTCTACCTCATGCTGTGCCTTGGCGCTTTCCTTCATGTCGTTGAATGCATTTTTGAAAAAATTCTTGATGTTCATTATATAATTCCACCTGATTATTTGTTCATGATTTTGTCGCTGAGCGCAATGATTTCAGAGCTGTACTTCTTTTTGCGGCTGGCGAGAATTCTTTTGTACATGGGATAGTTCACGAGTGCCAGGATCATTCCTGCGATGCCGATGACGATGCCGGGAACCATCGTGCTATCCATACCGATGATCGTACCGATGTCGGTCATAACCAGGCTCATGCCGGCTCCCATGATGATGGCGGAAATGCTGCCGAATACGTAAGCGAATACATTTGCGGGACGTTTCACCTTCGCGTCCAATGCACGGAGTGCATCCAGTTCGGTGGACTGCTTCTCCATATACTGCGTGCGGATTTTCTGGGCCATAAACTGCTGGTCGTTCTTGTTCATGATAAGTACCTCGTTTTTTTATTTTTGATTTTGTGATTGTATTTTACAGCCCGGACTTTTGGGTTTTGTTTGAGAAATGTTGCTGAAATGTTATTAAACAAATTTTTATGAAAAAACTGCAGTCTTTGGAACGAATACGGATTATCCGTTGAAATTGGACGGGATTTGTGCTATAGTAATTCGGAAGGGCGGTGAAAGCATGGCGAGAGTGAAACTGTATGCACCCGGATATTATAATAAATTCTCCTGCATCGCGGATAAATGCACCCACAGCTGCTGCATCGGCTGGGAGATCGACATCGATCCCGATACGATGGAAAAATATGCCTCTTTTACCGACGGTTACGGCAAGCAGATCCGGCAGAGCATCGACGCGACAGATACGCCCCATTTCCGCCTTGCGGAGAACGAACGATGCCCTCATCTGGATCAACAGGGGCTGTGCCGGATTATTTCCAACTTGGGCGATGCGTATTTGTGCGAAATCTGTCGGGAACACCCGCGATTCTATAACGATGCAGCGCGGGGAAAAGAGGTGGGACTCGGCATGGCCTGCGAGGAGGCCTGCCGCATTATTCTGGAGTCCGATGGTTATGCCGACATGGTTGTGATCGGGGAAACGGACAGCGATCCAGTGGATGTCCCATTTGACGCACCCGCCCATCGGGAAAGAATATACGGAATCCTCACCCAATCGTCAACCCCTTATTCCGAGCGTCTTATGCAAATACAAAACGAGTATAACGTCGCACCGTGCAGGATGACAGATGATGCATGGCGTGATCTTCTTGCGTCTCTGGAGTATCTGGAGGACGCCCACAAGGAGATGTTTGCCCGGTATTCGTCGGATCTGTCCACACCGCCTCAGTGGGAGAGACAGCTTACACGGGCGCTGGCCTATTTTCTGTACCGACACGGATCCTCTGCCCGGGATCCAGAAGAGTTTCGCACAGCTCTTGGATTGAGTTTGTTTTGTGAGCGCTTGCTTGCATCCGTCCTAAAGGCAGAGTGCGTCCAGGAAAAAGAGGATATTTACCGTCTGGCACGGATCATTTCCGAGGAAATTGAATATTCCGAGGAGAATACCGATGCCATCCGGCTTGAATTTTCATTTATGAGGGAGGAGTAAGCATGTTTCCAAAAGCAATTGACGGAGCAAAAGTGCTCTGGTTTACGGACAAAGCGGATTTTGGCATTTTGGAGGAGGAAGGGAAGGAAGACTGTGCCATTTCCTACCTTGCTATTGCACAAAAGCCGGGGGATCCCGCCTGTTATCTGATGCTGTGTGACGGCGAATACGCAGTCATCACCGACCACAGTTTTCCGTCGGTGGAGTGGTGCAAAACTATGGCTGAAATGCGGTATCCGGATATCGTATGGCACGAAAGGGAATAAATAAAATACATAAATAAAAAAACAGGTGCGGGAATCCGCACCTGTTTTTTTTGCGTTTGTCGTTTTAGTCAATTGTCATATCCATCTTGAATCGCATGATCTTGCGCAGGGTATTCTTGGGGAATTCCTTCTTGCGAATCTTGATGATGCTGATCTTTTTGTAGGGAACGGTGGAGCGATTGTACGCGTCCACATAGGGCTTGATATGAGCCTGTACGTCGGTGATGCCGTTCTTTTCCAGATATTCCGTGTCGGGATAGATTTCCGCAACGATGGCGTTGTGGGAAATACCGCGGCGGCTTTGTCCTTCATATACAACGATTTCCAGAACACCGGGGGTGGCAGACAGTTCGTTCTCAATCTCCTCAGGATATACGTTCTTTCCGTTGGAGAGAATGATCAGATTCTTCTTACGTCCGGTTATGTACAGAACGTTGTTTTCATCCAATTTGCCGTAGTCACCGGTGCGGAAATATCCCTCCTCGGTGAAGGCTTCAGCGGTAGCGGCATCGTCGTTGTAATAGCCAAGCATGACGTTGGGACCGCTTACGATGATCTCGCCCTCGCCGTCTTCGTTAGGCTCATCGATCTTCACAGTGTCGATGTCCAGAACAGGGCCAACGCTGCCGGGAACAATACGGCGGCTGCGGTTGACCGCAATGATCGGTGCACATTCCGTAATGCCGTATCCGTTCAGCACAGTGATACCGATGGATTCAAAGAATTCCTGGATTTCCGGATTGATGGGTGCGCCGCCGGAAATCACCGTGCGTACCTCGCCGCCAAACGCGGCCAGTACACCGCTGAACAGTTTGCGACGGAGATCCACGCCGGTCTTGCGCATGGCGTTGCTCATCTTGATCAGCATGCGCAACTGCTTTTCCTTGCCGCTTTCCTTTACGTTGGCCAGAATCTTCCGGTAGAATGTTTCCAGATACAAAGGCACGATGACCAGATGGCCCGGCTTCTGCTCCTTCAGTTCCTTTTGTACATAGCGCAGACCGGCGGAGATGTAGATCTCACTGCCGATGATGGCGTGACCGACCAGCATAACGGAGGAGCCGTAGGTGTGGTGCAGAGGAAGGACGCCGACGGTCTTCTCGGAGAAGTCGATGTAGGGAATAATATCCGTCATAACGGAAAGGATGTTGTTCTGGGAAAGCATAACGCCTTTGCCTTTGCCGGTGGTGCCGGAGGTGAATACCAAGAGGGACATGGCATCGGTGTCAATGGGAGCGTCGAAATAGGTTTCGGGAGCCTCGTTGAATTTTTCGCGTCCGGCTTCGATAAGAGAAGCGAGTGTGTTTTCCTCACTCTTGGCCAGGCAATAAACCACATCGGCGGCCAGAGTTACCTTCTCACCGATAGCGGCTGCTTTTTCTGCCAGTTCTTCCTCGCAGAATACATATTCCACGTTCGCTGCCTTGGCAGTTTCGGCAAGCTCCTCGGGCAGCCAATCCCGATCCAGAGGAACAAGCACGGCACCGATAGACTGGGCGGCAAAATATACCAGCGCCCATTCATGGGAGGGCTTTCCGATCAGAGCGCAATGCTTACCCGCGCATCCCATGGATACCATCTCACAGGCAAGTGCACGCACGTCATCCCGAAACTGCTGGAACGTGATCTTCTCGATTTCCTTGGAGGAAGCGTTGCGGTAGGAAAGATACACTTTTTCTCCGTACATTTCACCGGATTTTTCTACAAGATCCCGGATGCTCTCAAAATACTGTTTTTCGTGTAATGTTTCTTTTTTCATGAATTGTAAGATAATCCCTTCTTTAGTACGGTTATTATTCAACTTCGACCACGCCGCCGTCTTTGACAGTGATGGTCATACCGTCTTTTACATAATTCAAAAATTCATCACCCAGGGAATCAATAACAGGCATCGTGACGCCGTCTACCCACACCTCGGCCAGAACAGCGCCGGCCGCCGCCAGAGAGTCAATCGGATTGGCAAACAGCATACATGCCGGGTTTTTCTTCATAGCGCAGGCGCAGTAGAGCACCAGACCGCCCGTGGTAGAACCGATGGTCTGGGGCAGGCAAAGAGCCTTTCCGATCAGCGGCTTTCCGTAGAGTTCCCGATTGCTTTGATCGCCGCATTTCACTTCCTTATCCCCGAACTGCAGGGCCATCTGGAAGGAGGCAAGCGTATTGAATCCCTCGGTGGTGACGACCGCCTCAGCCGTCACCTCGCCGGGAGTGATTATTCTTCCTTGAAACTGCTTCATTTGTCGCTACCTCCTGTGATCATATCGAGGATTTCCGCATCGGTGTGGTATTTGGCGCTTGTATACGTGCGAAGCTTGTTGGACGAAGTGATAACGGGCATCTTCTTGCAGAGCGGATTGTTCATATACATCAAAGGACAGATGTACGATGTGATGACGCCACTTGCCTTCAGCCGTGCGGCGTATTCCGTCTCATTGAATGCCTTCAGCACCGCAGGTGCGGCTGTGAATACAGTGGGGATACATACCTTCTTTTTACTGTTGGCGGTCAGTTTTTCCTCGATCTTCACAGTCCAGTCCTTCAGCTGCTCCAGGGAGAGATGAGGGCAACCCACAAAGCAGAGTTTGGGGGTGGCGTCGGGATTCTTCCAGATAATGGGGTAGTTGTTCTTGACTCTTTCCAACTCAGCATCGTCGATGATGTATTCCTTCGCCCCCTCAGCGATCAGCGATTCGCCCAACTCAACGGCCTCGGGGGTCAGATTGGCGATATGGTACAGGCCAACGGCGCCGTTGGATGCGGTAGCCGCACCGAAATCCTTCAGATAGGCGCAGGCGGCATCGTTCAGATCCGATCCGATCCACTGATCCAGTCCGACTACGTACGGTACATCTTCCATCACCTTCATACCGATGGCTGAGCCGAGAAGCTGTGCCTCCGGCTTTTTGGTGGTCTGCACCTTGATCACCCAGGTGGCCTTTCTGCCTTCATCCGTCAAAAGACCGAAATAGGGAACGTATCCAACGATCGATCCCATGATATCAATGATACCGGAGTTTCGGTTGCAACGAGCCCCCAGGACGGAGTTGGCATAGACAACGGCCGAGGATTCTGCCCAGGAGAGCACATCCCCCTTCTGCGGCTTATTGCCTACTTCATCCATGTAGCAGGTGCAGGAAAAAGCATTCTCGTCCATCAAACCTAACTTCTGTAGCTGATCTTCGTAAAAATCCTGCTTGGTGTACATGAATTTATTGAACACAAGATTCTGCAGGAAATTGGCCGGAACGTTCTTATCAATAGGTCGGGGATCCACCGAGAATTTCTGACCGGATGCAACCCCTGCGTCCAATAACTGCTGCATCAGATCGTAAACGGGGGACATGACTTTCAGACCGAACGAGGTAACCAGATGATTATACTTTGAGGTGATCGGCACCAGTTTTTCCGCGTTGAATGCCTCACCGTACATCACCAGGGTTTTCATGACCTTCGCCAGAGTTTCGCCTTTTTCGCCATTCAGTATGGCT
The DNA here is from genome assembly GCA_045530875.1 of Eubacteriales bacterium. GTDB lineage: Bacteria > Bacillota > Clostridia > Oscillospirales > CAG-272 > SIG701. Next base: position 35 of record JAZSCY010000037.1, on the reverse strand, counting down.
TTTTGTTCATCATTCAAAAACATACGGTACACTCC
>JAZSCY010000398.1:0-3925 GCA_045530875.1 Eubacteriales bacterium | reverse complement strand
CCTCTCCCGAGGGTGCCCGTGACTATCTGGTTCCCGCCCGTAAGCACCCCGGCAAGTTCTACGCTCTGCCTCAGGCTCCCCAGCAGTTCAAGCAGCTGCTGATGACCTCCGGTTTTGACCGCTACTTCCAGATTGCCCCCTGCTTCCGCGATGAGGACGCCCGTGCCGACCGCACCCCCGGCGAATTCTATCAGCTGGATATGGAGATGGCCTTTGCCACCCAGGAAGACGTGTTCTCCGTTCTGGAGGATGTGCTTCCTCCCATCTTTGCGAAGTACGGCAAGTACAATATCGCCTCCTCCGCTCCCTTCCGCCGCATCCCCTTCACCGAGGCGATGGAGATTTACGGCTCCGATAAGCCCGACCTCCGTATCGATCTGGTGTGCCAGGATATGACCGCCTTTGTGGCCGGCAGCGAGTTTGCTCCCTTTGCGGAGGGCAATACCGTCAAGGCCATCGTGGTGAAGGATTGCGCTCTGCCCCGTAAGCAGGTGGATAAGCTGTGCGCCGAGGTGGAAGTACAGTCCGGTCAGAAGCCCTACTGGTTCAAGGTGGAGGCAGACGGCACCTTCTCCGGCGGTATCGCGAAATTTGTTTCTCCCAAGCAGGCGGAGATCACCGAGGCTCTCGGTCTGACGCCCGGATGCTTTGTAGGTGTGACCGCCGGCCCCAAGGGAGTTGCCCAGAAGACCGCCGGTGTGCTTCGCAACAAACTGGGTAATACCGTGCCCGGCCATATGGATAAAGAGCGCTATGAATTCTGCTGGATCGTGGATTTCCCCATGTACGAGATCGGCGACGAATCCGGTGAATTGGAATTCTGCCACAATCCCTTCTCTATGCCCGGCGGCGGTATGGAAACCTTGGAAAAGGCTCTTGCCGGCGAAATCGATCCTCTGACCATCACGGCACAGCAGTACGATCTGGTGTGCAACGGCATCGAGCTTTCCTCCGGTGCGGTTCGTAACCACGATCCCGAGATCATGATCAAGGCGTTCCAGCTGGTTCGTCTGGGTGAGGATGACGTGAAGGCAAAATTCCCGGCTATGTACAACGCATTCACCTATGGTGCACCACCCCATGCAGGCATCGCCCCCGGTGTGGACCGTATGGTTATGCTTTTGGCCGGTGAGGATTCCATCCGTGAGATCATTCCGTTCCCCATGAACAAGAACGCCCAGGACGTAATGATGAGCGCCCCCTCCGAGGTACTGCAGAAGCAGCTGGATGAATTGCACATCGCTATCACCGCTACCGAGGACGACAACGCGTAACAAGACCGATTTTGAAGCGGAGAATTTTATTCGTGATTTTTGAACGTTATCTGGTTCCCGATTATTACGTGGAACATTTCTACAATATTACGCCGGAATACCTGTTGCAGATGGGTATTCGCGGACTGATCTGCGATATCGATAACACCCTGGCTACCTACGAGCAGCCGGATCCCCCCGAGGATGTGATCCGCTGGTGTACTGCCATGCGGGAGGCCGGTATCCGGATCGCCTTCGTGTCCAATAACGATGAGGCAAGAGTATCCCGGTTCAATCAGAATTTTGGATTTCCCGCCTATCCGGATAGCCGCAAACCCCTGAGTGAGTGCATCCATCGCGCCATGAAAGCCATGGGCACGGACGTAACCAACACCGCCGTGCTGGGCGATCAGCTGCTTACGGATGCTCTGGCGGGCAAATGGTGCGGGCTGACGGTGATCATCGTTCCCCCCATCAAGGATAAGAAAACCTTCTTCTTCCGCTTCAAGCGCTGGCTGGAGCGGCCCTATCTCAATTTGTACCGACGCCGCCATTTGGCACAGTAAGGCATCGCGCCGTCAGAAAGGAAACAATATTATGGGTATGCACATCAGAAGACTCCGCGAGGAGATGGAAAAACTGGGTTTGGACGCCGTATGGATCACCAGCCCCGAGAATCATCTGTATCTTTCCGGATTTGATAATCCCGACGGATGGATGCTGATCACCAAGCAGCGCGCCTTCGATTTTGCGGATTTCCGTTACATCGAGGCAGCCAAGCGGGAGGCCGATCCCGACTGTACCGTGATCATGCCCCAGGGCGGACGCAAGGTGTATCTGCTTCCCCTGATCGAGGAAGAGGGCATCCGCCGCATCGGTTTTGAGGATATCTCCCTCAGCTGCCGCTCCTTTGAACTTCTGAAAGCAGATCTGCCTCAGTGCGAATTCGTTCCGCTGGGCATGCTGCTGGAAGAAATCCGTGCGGTAAAGACCGAGGATGAGATCGAGAAGATCGTCCGCGCGCAGCGGATTGCAGAGGAAGCGTTTGACGCGCTTCTGAAAAATATCCGTCCCGATATGACCGAGACGGAGGTGGCCGATGAGTTGGAATACCAGATGAAGAAGCGCGGCTCCCGTAAGCCCAGCTTTGATACCATCGCCGTGTCCGGTTCCAATTCCTCCAGCCCCCACGGTGTACCCCGCAACGTGACGCTGGAAAAGGGATTCCTTACCATGGATTTCGGTGCTATGTGTGACGGCTATCACTCCGATATGACCCGTACCATCGTGATCGGCAAGGCGGACGCGGAAATGAAGCGTCTGTATGACACCGTACTGGAAGCACAGCTGGCCGCCCTGGCCGCGATCCGTGAGGGTGAGAGCAACGCCGCCATGGATAAGATCGCCCGGGACATCATCGACGGTGCCGGCTACAAAGGATGCTTCGGTCACAGCCTGGGTCACGGCGTAGGTCTGAAGATCCACGAAACTCCCGGCCTTTCCTGGGGTGCGGGCAACCGTACTCTGAAGCGGATGGAGCTGGTGACCGTGGAACCCGGTATCTATATCGAGGGCAAATACGGCTGCCGTATCGAGGATATGGTGGTTGTGGAGCCGGACGGAAACCGCAATTTGACCAAATCCCCCAAGGAAATGATCGAGATTTGCTGATAATTTGCAAAAAATCCGCCCGAAGCGGAAAAAAATCTGCGTTTCTACTTGAAAAGCAGACGATAATAGGATACAATAAATATAACTAATTCTATGATATTTTCTTAATCGAAAGGAGATTGGCCCGTATTTGCGGGACAATAACAACTATGGTAATAGCAGGCGATTTCAAAAACGGTATTACGTTTGATATGGACGGACAGGTTATGTCCGTAATCGAGTTCCAGCACGTTAAGCCGGGTAAGGGCGCGGCATTCGTTCGCACCAAGCTCCGCAACGTGATCACCGGTGCCGTAATCGAGAAGACCTTCAACCCCACCGATAAGTTCCAGGATGCCCGCATCGACCGTAAGGAGATGCAGTACCTGTACAACGATGAGACTCTGTACTACTTCATGGATATGGAGTCCTATGAGCAGATTCCCCTGGACAAGAGCCTTCTGTCCGACGCCTTCAAGTTTGTGAAGGAAGAGATGATGTGCCGTGTAAGCTCCTACAAGGACAAGGTGTTCGCTGTTGAGCCTCCCATGTTCGTTGAACTCGAGATCGCTGAGTGCGAGCCCGGTGTTCGTGGCGATACCGCAACCGGTGCTACCAAGAACGCAACCCTGGAAACCGGTGCTGTGATCCGTGTTCCTCTGTTCATCAACGAGGGCGAGAAGATCCGCATCGACACCAGAACCGGCGAGTATATCGAAAGAGCATAATCGGTTCCCCAAAAATAACCGGAAAGGATAGTCAAAATATGAATATCACGGAAAAGAGCGCATACATCAAGGGACTGGCCGAAGGTCTGGCTCTCGATGCCGCAAAACCGGAAACCAAGGTTATCAACGCTTTGCTGGATCTGGTAGCCGATCTCAGCGCCAAGGTAGCGGAGCTGGAGGAGGAAGTAGACACCCTCGGCGATTACCTGGATGAGCTGGATGAGGATCTGGGCTTTGTAGAAGATCTGGTATACGACGACGATGAGGACGATGACGACGAGGATGATGATGATC
>JAZSCY010000216.1:0-11079 GCA_045530875.1 Eubacteriales bacterium | reverse complement strand
TGGGGAGTGGTAACAATAATAATGCCGTCAAGGGGAAGAGACTGGAAAACAGTCAGCGGAACGTCGCCGGTTCCCGGAGGCATATCCACAAACATGAAATCCACATCGTTCCAAATAACATCGGTCCAGAACTGTTTTACTGTGCCGGCGATGACGGGGCCACGCCAGACAACAGGACGGGTTTCATCCTCCAAAAGGAGATTTACGGACATCATCTGGATACCGGTTTTGGTTTTCAGCGGAATCAGTCCGTTTCCGTCGCTGAGAACGTCGCCGTAGGTGCCGAACGCCTTAGGAATGGACGGACCGGTGATATCTGCGTCCAGGATAGCAACACCGTAATCACGGCGGCGCATGAGGACCGACATCATGGATGTGACAATGGATTTACCAACGCCACCTTTACCGCTGACAATACCGATTGTGTGACGAACCGTGCTCTGGGGATTCAAAGGCTCTTTTTCAATTTGTCCCTTGTCTCTGGAAGAACAGTTCGCAGTACACGTGGAACAGTCATGGGTGCATTCTTCTGCCATAGTTAAAACTCACCTGCCAAAAATATTATATCTATTGTATTATACTCTATCTTGTACAAAATTACAAGTGTTATTGACAAAGTATTTGTGTTTTTTCCAAAAGAAAAAAGCGGATCGGCCGCGATCCGCTTTTTAAGTCAATATTACGGTTTTTGGTACAGTTTTTGCATAAGGAATGCAACGCATGACGGCAGCAGCGTCAGCAGCCAGACATGCGCATCTCTAACTGCATACCTGCTTACACAGGCAAACAGCAACAGTGCGATCAGGAGAACAACTGTCACAACATACGCAACATAAACAGCACTTGCACGGGATTTTCCTCCGCTACCCCATTTCCCCGCCGCAGACGTATACAGCACGACAACCGACAAGCACAGCACGGAGATCAGCCCCAGATGCATGATCGCATTCCGGTCAAAAACCCAGGAAAACCGCCACAGCATGAATGTCACAAATGTCACAAGCAGACCGCACAAAATTCCAATTCCCAACGCAGCAAGCAACCCGTCCTTCCACCCCGGCAGACAGGCGCTCTCCGCTGTCATAGGCGACGGATCTTCCTTCGGCTTTCTGAATGCAATCAGCATAACTGCCAGAAAATCCGCAACGCATCCGAACAGAAGAATCGTTCCGGGGGCAAGAATCGGCAGATCTGTCAGCAGCGTCATGGCTACAAGAATCAAGCGAAACATTTGCATTGTCAGCAGATATACGACAGCGCATCGGATATTGAACAGCGCGTTTTTGCAGTAGGAGATCATTCGGAAAACATGGCTCGCGCCCGGAATACCGGCATGTGCTTCATCCGACTTTTGATAAATGACCGCATCCGCCCGTCTGGATCCGGATACTACCCTGTTTGCGTCATTCCGATCCACAACAATCGAATCACCCGGTTTAATGCAAGGTAGATCGGACAAGCGGCCGGTTACATATAGTGAGTTTGACAATTTCCGAAGTACATCAAGTGCATTACCGTGATCCTTCGGCGATATTTGGATCAGTAAATTCCCTGCAGGCTCCGCGGAAAACGCCTCATCCAGCCTGTCCGGGCTATAGACCCATGTGGCATCGGAATCACCGATAATACCAGCATTCTCAAGAGATTGGCGCGCCCTCAGAAGATCCTCGCAGAAGATAACCAATCTGGTACCGTTCTCTCGGCACCAGGAAATCCATCTCGGAATGTCCTCACCGATGGGATCCTCTACCGTGATGCATCCAAGCAGCGTCATATTGCTTTGTAACGCCGATGGCATGGACAAATCGGGATACGGTGACACACGTCTCGCAACCGCGATTGTTTTACGGTTATGAATCCGGGCATCGTGGATACAAGCACGCAAATTGGAGTAAATTTCCGCGCTCAGCGGTTCCGTTCCGTTGTCGGTCTGCATCCGGGTACAGCAGGTCAGAACAGATTCCAGACTGCCGCATAGGTAGGCATACGTGTGATTATCCTCCACAACGTGAGCTGTGTACAAGGCGTTATAGACTATCGCCTCCACACACCTGCCCTGCAGTTTCACAGAACCGTCAGAAGGATATGTATTTCTGAGCGCCGCAACAAGCCTGTGTGATTCGCTTTCAAGCTTTTGGTTGCGGCCGGAGCTCAGGTCCAGATGTCCCATTTTACACATTTCAACAGCGGAAAGGACATACTGCCCCTCCGCCGGAAGAGAATCCGATGGGGATAACTCGCGGAAACTACCCTTACGATCCATCACGGAATGAACCGATACTGCCCCTGTCTGAAACAGACTTTCATCGGAAAACGCGACAGTATCCGCAAACGCAGCCGTTTCCATCGCGCCCAACGTTTTGACTACACACTCGCCGTCCGTTTTGGCTTGCAGCATATGCATGGAGCAGCAAAGAAATGCTATCCCGGCAATAGGCATAAACTCGCTCATGGATGCCACTGTGAGTGCGAGTACGGACAGAAAAAACTGATCCAGTACGACATACTCCGCCGGCACAAACATGGATGCGATCAGAAGAATGCCGCAAATTAGAATCATAGTCAGGGACAGATTGCGGCTCCAATGACGGATGCGGGAAAGAGAATCCACGGGGACTCCATCGGTTACGCGGATATATCCTCCGCTGGCATACGCATAGGTTCTCTCGCCAACTGCAATCGCAACGCCCACGCACTCTCCGTCAAGAACTGTGGACGCCGCAAAAAGGATGTTGGAACGCTCGCTCCACACAGCATCCTTCGGCAAAACGGCGTCAGCACGTTTTTCAATGCTTCGCCGATCTTTTGCATAATACGTTTCCGAAACATAAACATTTCCGGCAATTAGTCGCACATCACACGGAAGCGTATCTCCGGGGGATAACAGCACGATATCGCCTTCAGCAATTTGATGGGCAAATACGTTGCGGCCCTTCCCTCCGCGCATAACACGGCATCGCGGTGTTTTGTGCTCCATGGATTTCAGCAGTACTTTGCGTGACGTCCAGCAAATGCACGCACGCAGAGTAAGCGAAATTAGCAAAAGTGCGAACAGAATCAGCGCATCCGTGCCGCTGCCAAATAGCGCAGTAAGTCCCACACTGACAGCAAACAGCACCGTTGTATAGTCTAACAACGACTGCAGAACAGTAGGAAAGCCGGCGGGCAGTTCAATGATCCACAGTCTGTTGTTCCCTATACCCAATCTCCGGGCTGCGGCACGTTCACTCAGTCCTTTATATCGATCGGTGGAAAGACAACGTAGTACGTCCTCCACACGCATGGCATGCCAACGATTTGATCGTCTCATATCCGTTACAGCGCCTGTACAAGCAGCTCGCCATCACGCACACTGACATGTAGTGCGGAAACGCGGCCTTCGTTTTCGATGATAGCATTCGCGATGCGATCCTCAATCTCCGTCTGGATCAATCGGCGCATATTTCGTGCACCATACTTCACAGAATAGGATTTTTCGGCAATTCGCTTCAATGCTTTATCAGTCCATGTGAGCTTGATGCTCCGATCGGAGAGAACGGCTGCACAGTCACCCATCATCAAAGCGGCAATGCGAGTGAAATCTTCCTCGCTCAGCGTGCGGAATGTGATGATCTCATCCACACGGTTCAAAAACTCCGGACGCATAAATTCGGAAAGAGATTTCACCGTGCGTTCGTGTGCCGCCGTTTGCTGCTTTTCCGCAAATCCGGCGGTATAAGAGCCGCTGGAAGATCCCGCATTAGTGGTCATAACAATAACGGTGTTCTCAAAGCTGACCACTCTTCCCTGCGCATCAGTTACGCGGCCATCGTCCAGAATCTGCAAAAGGATATTCATCACATCCGGGTGCGCTTTTTCGATCTCATCAAAAAGAACTACAGAATACGGACGACGGCGGATTTTTTCCGTCAGCTGACCGGCATCGTCATAGCCTACATATCCGGGAGGAGCACCAATAATACGAGATACGGAGAATTTGTCCATAAACTCGCTCATATCCAGGCGGATCAGAGTTTCCGGCGTGGAGAACAGCTCATTGGCCAGCACTTTTACCAACTCAGTCTTACCCACACCCGTAGGTCCGGCAAAAATGAAGGACACAGGCTTTCTCTTATAGGCCATACCTACCCGATTGCGCCGAACAGCACGTGCCACAGCGGAAACGGCCTCCGGTTGTCCGATGATCCGACGGGACAGATTGCCCTCCAGATCATTCAGGCGGGCGTACTCACTCTGATGTACGATCGTCGCCGGGATACCGGTCCATATCTCAATCACATTAGCCAGATCCTGCTCCGTCATAACAACTTTGGAGCACGCGTCCGAGACTACATTATAGCGCTCATCCAATCGGATCAATTCCACCTTCAGATCGGCCATGCGCTTAAAAGTTTCCTCATCTGTTTCGCCCTGTGCCGCTTTTGCGGACAGTGCATCCGATTCGGCTTGCAAAGCGGTACGCTTATCGGTCAACTCCCGCTTTTCATTGATTTCCGGCGAGGAGAGGGATATTTGAGAGGCGGCCTCATCGATCAAATCGATGGCCTTGTCGGGCAAATATCTCTCGGTGATATATCTCTCACTCAAAGATACAGCGGCGTGAAGGACGCTGTCGGGAATCAAAATTCCGTGATACGTCTCATAGTAATGTTTGATTCCGCGCAGGATCTCCTCCGTATCCGCAAAACTGGGCTCATCTACCATAACCGGCTGGAAACGACGTTCCAGTGCCGAGTCCTTTTCGATATATTTTCTGTACTCTGTCAGAGTGGTGGCGCCGATCACCTGAATCTCACCGCGGGACAGCGCAGGCTTGAGGATGTTGGCCGCATTCATGCTTCCCTCCGCATCCCCGGCGCCAACAATATTGTGTGCCTCATCGATAACCAGGATCACATTGCCCGCACTTTTAACGTCGTTCAAAAGTCCCATCATGCGGGATTCAAACTGACCGCGGAACTGGGTTCCGGCAACCAGAGCCGTAAGATCCACCAGACACACTTCACATCCGCGCAAACGGTACGGTACATTTCCCTCAGCGATCCGCTGGGCCAGTGCTTCAGCGATGGCGGTTTTACCCACACCGGGCTCACCGATCAGACACGGATTGTTTTTCTGCCGACGGCAAAGGATCTGAATCACGCGGTCCAATTCACGGTCACGGCCGACAACACGGTCCAATTCACCGTTTTTCGCCCGATTCGTCAGATTATGGCAGTAGGTGGTGAGAAACTTTCTTTCGTTTTTCTTCTTTGTGTTTTTTCCGTCTTCCTGCTTAGGTTCCTGCGGTTTGATAAAGGGCATCTGCATCGCCCCACGGAACAGTTTCTGCAGATCAATGGCGGGAGCGCGACTCTCCTCGGGAAGCTCAGACGTTTTTTCTTCTCCCTCACCGGCGCCATCAGGAGCATCCTCAGACGATTCCATATCGTTCCCCATTCCCTCAACGAGGCTTTCCATCTCGGAACTCATTCTCTCCACATCCTCGTCGCTCAGACCCATATTGGAAATAATATCGTTGACCGGCTTGATTCCCAATTCCTTAGCACACCGGATGCACAATCCGTCCTGTTTCGGAACACCATTGTCCAGATGCGAGATAAACACCACTGCCATTCGTTTTTTGCAGCGAGAGCACATTACCATACAATAAAACCAATCTGCGCCGCGCGCAGCCTTTCCTTAACGATTCCTATCACATAAACCAGCCGATCACATCTTCGATAGAGATGGCTGAAAGCAACTTCAAAAATATAGAATTGTCAATCACAGATTCGCTGAACAGGTCCGGCGAAATCGATGACATAGCATAAATGAACGGCACGGAGAGCGAACTGAGCACCCAAGCCCAGAACACTGCGTTCACCACACCTATCAGCATGCCAAGCAAGGCATTGGCCGTTTTCAAAACGGGGAGTTGGAATATCAGGTCCAACACCAGTGTAAACAGTTTCAAAACGATTACCGATGCAATAAATACCGCAAGAAATGCGGCCACATTGGCGATCACGGTTACAACAGGATCTGCGATCGTATCAGAGAGATTATCCACAACATTCTCTGCGGCATTTGTCTCACCGGCCACACTCTGCGTAAGACTATAAATATCCACATTGTAACGCTCCAGAATCTGTCGGAGTGCGTCCGGCATATCCTGAAACATTTTATCCAGATTGAACGTTCCGCCTTCATTCTGCGACAGAGATTTTAGAGTATCACCGATGGATTCGGAAATGTTCTCTATCACTTCTGTATTGCGAATATAATCCGCCACATAGGGCGTAAAGGCGCAGGCGATGCACAGGGCGGCAACAAGCGTAAGAACCCCCATAATGGTTTTAATGAAGCCGCGCTTCGCACCCAGAATGATTGCGGTAACCCCAACCACAAGAATGATACCATCAAATATAAAACTCATTACTATCACCTCAAGGCGTTATTTATCAAAACTCACAGCAAAGGCACTTCCCGGGAAGCATACCACCGGGCGGCCCTCAATCTCGCAAATCTGCAGAAGACTGCCTGTGTACTCGATCTCCACGCTCTTGCCAGATGAGAGATACTCAATCGTATTCTCGCGGGAGAGATATACGCAGTCATACACATCCGATGCGGTAATTGCGGAAATTTTCCCTTCTGACGTACAGTCGATCACAGGGGCGCCCGCTTCAGAATATACAAGAATACGGTTTTCATTGCCAAGCACGTTCTCGCTGCAGACCAGAGCAACCAATCTCGCAGACACATGGAAATTCGACAATGTCATAGACTCCAAGGATATATCCGTCACAATATCGCCTTTCTCGGAAAGGATCACCACAGCGGTATCACAAACAACCGCCAGGTGGCCTCCCTCCATGTACCGACAATATAGCGGAAGCCGATCTCCGAGGGAAATACTGCTGGCGGCGCTTTCACCGATCTGGAGGATGCTCACCTCCGAGGCGACATTCCAATCATCGTATCGCACCGTCATGATCGCAATATGTTCGCCGGGGGCATCCAATGCGATACCGGTTACATAGGAATCCCGATAAATACGCTCTATGTTCCGGAAGGAGGAATTATATACATCCACCGCGAATTTTGCTTCCGGATTACGAAACGCAACCGCATACACGCCCTTTTCGCTCATAGCGCAGCAAAGGATATCTCCCTCCGCCGTGCCGCCAGATACTCGTGCCAGAGTGGTCAGAAGCGAGAAATCTCTTCCACCCTCGTCGTACAGCAGCATGTACTTATCGCCCGTGAGCAAAACCGGTGTCTTGTAGGAAACATTATCCCGGAAAACAGAATTCCCTGCACCGTCGAACAGGCGTATGCCGGAGGATCCGGATACCGCCAATGCGTTCTTGAACACGGAGAAGGTCATGTTTTGCTGTTCCTCATATACAATGGATGAGTACGCACCCGAAGCGGAAGAGGAAAGATTGAAGTCTCTCAGCAAATACATGAAATTCTCATACGTAATGCTGCCGCGGGCCACAACAAGCATACCCACAAGATATACGGTAAACAAAAGAAGCGTGATCCATTTAGCAGCTGCAAAGCGGGAGGATACCTTCATATAATACCGATTGTACGACATGTTGTCCTTAAGGATAGCATCGGTGCGAACCGGTATGCTTTTGTTCTTCTCAGCCATCGGTACCTCCTATCATCTTATGCAGTATCAAAAATTTTTCGATGAGCGGGATTGTTTTCAGACACACTCCCACTTAATTTCCCGATCGTATTGGACCTCGCAAAGATACAGCCCGTCGGGCGGTGCTGTGAATCCGGCACAACTGCGTACTCCGTCAGACAGTGCCCTTTCTATGTCTTCCTTAGTCTTTCTTCCAAAAGCCACGTCTATGAGAGAGCCGACCATGATCCGGACCATGTTGTACAAAAAACCGTCCGCCTCCACACGGTAGACGATGCACTCTCCGACTCGCTTCACAGAAGCAGAATGCACATGACGCGTGCAATCTTCCACCGAAGAGCCTGAAGCCATAAACCCGGAAAAATCATGCTTTCCTACAAACAAGGAGGCCACCTCATTCATTGCGGCCAGTGCGCCATCATCCAAATATCGCGGCTCATGATGCGCCAGCTTTCCCAAAAAAGGATCCCGGTAGGGGGCATTGTGGATACGGTACTCATACGTTTTACTGACCACGCTGTACCGGGGATGGAAATCATCGGCCACCTTCGACGCAGAGATAACGGCCACATCATCCGGCAGAAGCACATTGACTGCACGGTGGATCTTCTTTACTGGAACAGGACACCAGCCGCCCGTGATCAAACTTTCATCAGCCGGAGAAACCGTTGCGCAGAAACCCAGCGCATGCACACCGCTGTCCGTGCGACTGCATCCGGTAACGTGACACGGGAAGCCGAGCAACCGCGAAAAAGCATCCGTTAAAACAGCCTGGACTGTGATACCGTTGGGCTGCACCTGAAAACCGCAGTAGTTGGCACCGTTATATCGAACTTTTACCAAAATCTTCATAAGGGATCACCAGGAGAGCATATAGCCGCCAAGCTGGTTCAAAAGGACAATTCCGCATCCCAACGCGATGCACAAAATGCAGAACACATAATCCATAGCTCCGGCGTGCAGTACATTCATACGAGTCCGGCCTTCTCCACCCGTATAGCAGCGGCATTCCATGGCCGTTGCAAGCTCATCCGCACGGCGGAAAGCAGAAACAAACAGCGGTACGAGAATGGGCAAAAGCGCTTTCGCCCGCTGCAGGAGCGAGCCTGTGGAAAAGTCTGCACCACGTGCCTTTTGCGCATTCATGATTTTCTGCGTTTCTTCCGTAAGAGTGGGAATAAAGCGAAGCGCAATGGTCATCATCATGGAAAACTCATGCACCGGCACACCAATCTTCTTCAGAGGCGAGAGAAGCTGTTCCAGGCCGTCCGTCAGAGCAATAGGCGTCGTAGTAAACGTCATCAGAATAGACGTGCCGATAAGCAGGATAACAATGCGGGCCGCTATCAGAAAGGCGTTGATAATCCCCTCAAGATAAATATTGATTTTCCAGAAGGACACAAGAAGTGTATCTCCCTTCATCCAGAAAATATTGATCACTGCGGTGAACAAAAGAATGATCACCAGCGGCTTCATACTTTTCAGAATGATTCGGAGAGGGATGGCAGATATCGCTATCAGCACGACGGCTGAAAGGGTGAGCAACGCAAAAGAAAACAAATTCTTCGCCAGAAAAACCGTCACGATATACAGTATCGCAGCAATAATCTTTGCGCGCGGGTCCATTCTGTGAAGGATAGAATCTCCCTCACAGTACTGTCCAAAAGAGATGTCCAGATTCATATCTGTTCCCCTCCCTTGCAATGCGCGAGAATCTGTGAAGCCGCATACTTCACCGTGTAAATGTCTGCACCGATATCCACACCGTGACGACGCAGTGCATCCGCCACATAGGTGATCTGCGGAACATCCAGCCCAACCTGAAGCAGTTCATTATAGCGGCTGAACACCTCTGCGCAGTCTCCGTCCATAGCCACGCGCCCTGCCGACATCACAATGATCCGGTCGCAGTACATGGCCATATCCTCCATGCTGTGACTGACAATGATCACCGATGTTCCGCTGGAACGCTGAAAATCGCGGATTCTGCCCAAGATCTCCCGACGTCCACCGGGATCCAACCCGGCTGCAGGCTCATCCAGCACAAGAATTTCCGGACGCATAGCAATTACACCGGCCAGAGCGGCGCGGCGTTTCTGGCCTCCGGACAATTCAAAGGGAGATTTATCCAGAAGGCTTTCATCCAGACCGGAAAAACGCACTGCTTCTGCCACACGACATTCGATCTCGTCGCGGCTCAGCCCCATATTCTTAGGGCCAAACGCAATATCTTCCCGCACTGTTTCATCAAACAACTGATATTCCGGATACTGCATAACAACGCCCACCTTGAAACGGACATCCCGGATCTTTTTAGGATCTGCCCAGATATCCTTTCCATCCAGAAGAATCTGGCCGGATGTAGGCTTCAGAATACCGTTCAGAAGCTGAACGAGCGTGGATTTTCCACTGCCCGTATGGCCCATAAATCCGGTCATTACAGAGCCGCCCAGCTGCAAATTTATATTATCCAGCGCACGGATCTCGTAGGGTTCTCCGGCGCCGTAAACAAATGACACATTTTTCAGTTCAATCGGATACATTCTATAGTATCCTCCTTTCTGCCTGCCAGGAAAGACGTTTACTCACTCTCAGCAAGGCGTTTTACAGCCGAAGCCACTTCCTCAGCACATTCATCCGGATCAAAAATATCCGTCCGCACATCCAAGCCGGATTTCTTCAGCAAATACAGCAGTTCCACCGTCTGCGGAACGTCCAGATGAATATCCCACAGTTTTTCCGGCTGGGAGAATACCTCAAGCGGTGTTCCATCCATAACTACCTTGCCCTTGTCCATAACCACCACACGGTCCGCATGAACAGCCTCGTTCATGTAGTGGGTGATATGCAGCACGGTAATTCCCTCTTCCTTGTTCAAGCGAACGATGGTATCCATAACCTCTTTTCGTCCGACCGGATCCAGCATAGCGGTACTTTCATCAAAAATGATGCATTTGCGCCGCATAGCAATAACACCGGCGATTGCCACACGCTGTTTCTGGCCGCCGGACAGTTTGTGGGACATATGACGAGCATATTTCGTCATTCCCACAAGTTTCAGCGCTTCATCCACGCGGCGGCGTATTTTTTCTGAGGGAATTCCCAGATTTTCTACGCCAAAGGCAACATCTTCCTCCACGATCGTGGCAACGATCTGGTTATCCGGGTTCTGGAAAACCATGCCCACATCGCGTCGTGCACGCATTATATCTTCTTCTGTGATATCCTCGGAGGACATGTCTTTGCCCCCAATGATCACAGATCCGCTGTCCGGAGTCAGCACCAGACTCATCATCTTAGCAAGAGTAGATTTGCCGCTGCCGTTGTGTCCGAGAATAGCAACAAAGGATCCCTCCTCAACGGAAAGACTTACGCCGTTCAAAGCATTCTTGCCCGGCTTTCCGTCATCCGTAGGATAGGCAAACGTCAAATCC
>JAZSCY010000013.1:0-4510 GCA_045530875.1 Eubacteriales bacterium | reverse complement strand
ACCGGTGCCGGGGTAGAGTATTATGTCACCGTAACGGATGCGGACGGCAACGTTACCCATTCCGGTACTGCGCTGATTCCTCATAAGATCGCGGTCAACAGCAGTCCTTACATCTCCGGTATCACTCCGTCCAAGATCAGTATTGAGGGCGGTAAGACTATCACGGTGCTTGGCGGCAATTTCACCGCCGATCTTACCCTGAAGGTAGGAAGTGTTGCTGTCACGGAATTCTCCGTTGTAAATGAGGGGCAGATTAATTTTGTGGCTCCCGCTATGTCCGGCGGCAGTTATGCGCTTACGCTGAGCACAGCGGATGGCACAGTTACTGTTTCGCCTACACCTCTTTCCTATAGCGATGCATCCAGCATTGTACAAATTCCCACCAATATGCTCATGACGAGCGAGGAGGCATACACCATTCCTTTGTACGTATCCGCCGCGGGTGAGGTAATTGCTCTGCATGCGGAAATCGATCTGCCGGATGCGTATTTCTCCTCGGTAACGGTGGAAAAAGCCGATGAGGAAGCCTCCTTCCAGCTGCAGTACACTCACGAGAATGGTGTTTTGAAGATCGGATGCATCAGCACGTCCAATATGATTGTGGCGGATCAGCCGCTTGTAAACATTATTGTAACACCGAATGTGATTACAAATACGGTGGTGGATATTACGCTTCATGACGTGACCATCAACGGCTCCGACGTGAGCAATGTAATCGGCGGAAGTGCTGTCATTAAGCCCTGTTACAAGATTATGTCCATAGTGAAATACTTTATGGGAGATAAATTCGTGAGCGGAGTTACTGTGACTGCTTCCGGCAAGAATGCGGTGACCGATGAAAACGGCCAGGCTGTCTTGATTGTTGGCGATCAGACGGTTACAGTGTCTGCTTCCGGCGGTGTTCCTGCCAACGCTGTTACTGCGCACGATGCGTCCCTGGTTCTGCAGAGTGCTGTCGGAAAGATTACGCTGAGCGATTATCAGAAACTGGCGGCCGACACTGACGGAAACGGTGCCGTCAATGAGTATGACGCGGCACTGATTCTGCAGAAATCCGTGCGCAAGATCGACATTTTCCCCATTGGTACTGCATGGATCTTTGCTCCTGCCCATCAAGAAATAACGGTATACACTTCGTCCACCGCGGTGGAATTTACTGCGATCTGCATCGGAGATGTGGACGGTAGTTATCAGGGTGGTGCCAATTGAAAAGGTTATTTGTGATATTTCTTGCCATTCTTATATGTATGGCTCAGTTCCCGGTATGTGCCGCAGATGAAGTCGTGCTTCCCGTAGCCTTGTGCTGCGGGGAGGATGCGTACTCGGTGGATCTTGTGTACACAGTCAGTGGCGAGCCGGACGTTTTATCGGTGGAATTCTCTGTTGAGGATTGCCTGTATGATTGGAACTACATCTCCCAGGATAAAAAACTGTACATAGCTGTTGCGTCCTTCGATGCGATTCCAAAGGATCGGGACATTGTCCACATTTATGCTGACGAGCATGCCATTTTGACTCTTGAGTCTGTTTGTGTTAACGGAAACGTGACGGAAAATGTGTACACATCTCATACGGAAGAGGTTGACAAAGCACAAGATGCCACCTGTACAAGTACCGGATTTACAGAAGGGAAGCACTGTTCTGTGTGTGGCGAGATTCTCATAGCGCAGGAGGAAGTTCCGGCGCGGGGACACAGTTTTGGCGAGTGGGTTACCATTCAAGAAGCAACATCCGGGGAAAATGGATTGCAGGAGAGGGAATGTGTGTGCGGCGAAAAGGAAAGCAGAGTGACCGCCGTACGATCGATCGCCGGTCAATTCCAGGTCGAGGGTAGTTCTGCAAAGCCTACGATTGTAAAGTTGATGCAGGATGGTGCAATTGTTGCCCGGACAGAGGTTTTGGGCGACATGTACAGCTTTTCTGGTGTATTCACCGGTATCTACGATCTGATAATTGAACGGGAAAACCACCTGCCATATACCATTGCAGGTGTTCCTGTGGAGACAGCCGATGTGGATTTGACAAAACATCCCGTTAATGCCATTGCCAACGCGGTATTAGTCGCCGGAGACATCAACTCAGACGGATGCATTGATCTGCAGGATGTGGTGCTGCTTACCTCCTCGAATACCTATTCCAGATCATATGATGAAGCTGTGAATAAGTCAGCAGATGTTAACGGCGATCGTCATTTTGATTTGCAGGATCTGGCAATTATTACTTCAGAGAAGAATTACGGTAAAGAAGCGATAACGGTTAGTTTCGGCGAAATAGCAGACTAAAAATATAACACCGCTCCGTCGTTCTGTTTGAACGGCTGAGCGGTGTTGTTTTTGTGGAGTGGTCAAGCGAACTAACGCAAATGTCGGATTGTGTAGAATGCTGACTCGGGACTGAATCAATAAAGCGTCCACCCAGTGGATACGATTTTTTGCTGTGAAACTACTATTGAAAAATTAATCGAGAAAAGTGTTAGAACTTACATGGAAAAAATTGCTTTTGGGAGAGTAATTGAGCAAATACACCGAGGCTGAAAAAATGCTAAAAACCTTGTAAAACAAAAGAAAAACGGGAATCTGACGATTCCCGTTTTCCTGGTCTGAGTGACTGGACTTGAACCAGCGGCCTCTACCACCCCAACCAGTTTTTTAATGTTTTTCTGCTTATTTACAGTGCTTTTTAGCACTTTCTACTACACGAAACGGACTCTTGGACGATTTCGTGTACCCTTGTCTCCGGGTGCTCCAGTCGTGTCTATGGTCAGAATATGTGGTCAAAACGCCTTCTGTATTTTTCAATAAATGCTGTTCGGGAGGCGTTTGTATTGTAGCGCTCGCGGCGGCGGGGAGTCAAGCCGCTTCACGGATAAATATTTGCGTTGCAGTAGACAAAGAATACACTTTTCTCAGCACGCACTGTTCTCATGAATACAGATTCAAAACAGTTTATAGTTTCTTATAAAGAAAGAGCTTTCCAAGATTTAAAAATAATTTTCACGGTACACCCTGCGTCCCAATATCGGGACACAGGGTATGCTATTCTTATATCATCAAAAATCCAAATTTTAATTTCAACAAATTAAAAACGTGTGTTATAATACGTTTCACCACCCCGCATGCCTATTTTTAATAAAAAAACAATTCACATTGTAAAAGGAGACACCGCTATGACTATCAAAACCTTTTCCATCACATCCGATCTTGCTTCCGTTGAATTCAATCCTGCCGCACCCGTATGTTTCATCCGAGGTAACGAATCCGATTATGTGCTTGATCTAATCCGTGAGCTGATCGGAAACAATCCTCACAGCCGACCGGACCTTATCGACGATGGCAGTTTCGTAATCCATGCTGATGTTGAGATGGATTGCAAGAATTACGCACTGTGCTATCTCCGCAATGGTGACTTTGTCGGTGATTGCAGAATAGCGGCAAACTTTCAGCCGAACAGCATAAAATTCTCCGTTGACGATACGAAAGAATACCTTTGCAAAACAAACGAGCGCAACAATGATTACAGCAATGTGTTTGACAGTACCGCTGAAAAAACGGATGACAAGTTAATGTCCGAAAGTGACCGTATCCTTGCAGCATTTGAAAAATTTATCATACAGTGCGAAAACAAAGCAAACGATGACCGACCGATCTTTATCTACAGCTTCTTTGACCGTCTTGACGAGAGCATTGACATTAGCGTCTATCTTGATAAGCTCTCTACGCTCGGAAGACAGGCGTTCGTATCTGTATGTAACAGCTATCCCGAAGTTTGCCACAAAGACACACAAATGATTAACGTAAATCTTTAATTTATATAAATAACGGAGGAAAACAATCATGAAAAACACTTGGGTATTATCAATCAAGACATCACTTCCCGGAACCTGCTATAATGCGGGAGAATTGAAAACAAGCATTTATACATTTGACTGCTTTGATGAAGCGCGTACAGCACTTCGCAAGATGCTTAAAAAGTACGCTTTTTCCAAGAACAGTATGTTCGATGGAAAAGGAAACATGGTTTATCTTCATAAGTATATCGAGGACTTAACTGATTATGAGGATAGTGATTTTGACGATGATTTTCTTACTTCCAAAAAACTCAAGGCTGTGGAAAGATTACTTAAAAACATCTTTAAGGGTAAGGATGTTATCCCCAAAATCAAGGAAGGCTTCTACACCGATTATATGATTGCCTACACATACACAAACGGTGAAATCAGTTTCTGCGGAGATGATGACGGGCCTTGTAACGGCTATGACCCTGTTTTGCGCACAAATATGTTTGATATGCTTGAAGAGAATAACTACTTTCTTTACATTGACGACTTATTCGGCCAGGATGAAAATACATCCGAGCTTTATATTGATCTGATTCATGCGGAGGAATTTTGTAATGAGTAATAACAGATGTAAGGGACCGAACATTCTTGAACAAGCTGTTCTTAATGAGGCTCAGCGCAGATATAACAGCGCAGTTGATAATGTTAAGAGATACCCGAATTCTTCAAAAG
>JAZSCY010000151.1:0-4800 GCA_045530875.1 Eubacteriales bacterium | reverse complement strand
GACTGGATCAGCACGTTGGAAATGGCAAAAATAGCTCCCTGCAGCCCAGCCGGCAGCCCCACACGGATGATGGCCATCAGCTTATCGGGATAGATGCGCAGATGACGGAGCACCAGACGGCAGGAGTCCTCCCTCTTCATCAAAAAGATGACGACCAGCGCGGCAGACACCACCTGGGATGCGGAAGTAGCCAAAGCAACACCGGCTACACCCATATGAAACCCAATCACTGTGAGCAGATTGAGCAAAACGTTGACAATTCCGGCGATGATAAGGAATATCAGCGGACGCTTGGTATCGCCGATGGAGCGCATGACAGACGCGCCGAAATTATACACCATACAGGCAGGCATGCCGAGAAAATAGATTTTCATATACGTGGTGGACAGATCAATCACGTTATCCGGCGTGCCCATCCAGGTAAGAAATGTTCGACATCCGAAAAAGCCGATGAACAAAACGATTCCGCCGGCGATAACACTGGTCAGCATGGCGGTATGCACGATGCGCCGCACCGATTCCATATTCTTTGCGCCCCAGGCATGAGCAACGCATACGCTGACGCCGACGGACAATCCCATAAATACGTTGATGATCAGGTTGATAAGAGCACTGGTGGAGCCCACCGCCGCCAAAGCTTCTCCGCTGGCATACCGTCCGACAACGATCATATCCGCCGCATTGAAAAACAGCTGCAGAATGCCGGACAACGCCAATGGAATCGTATAACGGAGTATCTTCCCCGCCAGCGGTCCCTCACACATATCCATTTCTTTTTTTTGCTGATTCATGGTTTCTCCTATCTGTCTGACCGATAAAAAAGCACATCTCAAAGTTGCAAATTACATCATACTATGTATTATAAACCACCCAAAAACCCTTTGTCAATAGATGGGAAAAACTTGACAATTTCCATGGACAATAGTATAATGGCATCGTACGAATTCTTGCTTTTTGAGGTGTAATTATGAGTAAATTTTTGGACGATCTTTCCGCGTTTATCAAGGAAAACAACTACACAGTATACCGCGTTGCCGAGATCAAGGACGACGGCGAGCCGGAAGCGGTAACCATCATCCCCACCAACGCCTGCCAGAACTCCTACTCCGTGGCAAAGGCCTTTGTGGTAACGGCCATCGGTATCCTTTATGACCGCGGCCTGATCAAGCCGGAAGACCGCATTACGGAAATCCTCGCAGAAGAATGTCCCGCAGATGTAGATCCCCGCTGGCACGAGATCACCGTGCACGATGCTCTGCTCCACCGTCTCGGCCTGCCCGGCGGTTTTTTGGACATCGATACCCACAAGGCGGAGGAATTCGGCCATGATTATCTGACGTATATGTTCCAGTATCCCTTCACTCATGAGCCCCGCACCCAGCGCTCCTACACCGACGGTGCTTATTACATGCTGGCCCGCATCGTTGAGAAGAAGGCCGGTATGCCTATTGACAATTTCCTGTGGGATACGCTGTTCTATCCCCTGGGCTTCCAGGAGATGGCATGGAGCCGTTGCCCCATGGGTCACCCGATGGGTGCTACCGGTCTGTACATCCGCACCGTGGACATGGTAAAGCTGGGCCAGGTATACATGAACGGCGGCACCTACGGCGGCACACGGATTATCTCCGAGGATTGGGTAAAACTGACTCTGGAAAACGGATATGAACTGAACAAGATGAAGGAAAACACTTACGGCAAAGGCGGCATGAACGGCCAGCAGCTGTGGTGCTTCCCCGAGAAGAATCGGGTGGTGGCATGGCACGGCTACACCCGTCACAACTCCGATCTGCACAACTGGATTCTGGAGTACAAGGACTAAGACGACATGAAGAAAAATCAGATCACAGGCGTTATCTTTGTCTTTCTCTCCGCCGTTATTTTCGGCTTCACGCCGGTATTGGCCGCCATCTCCTACCAGGGCGGCAACAACGGCATCAACATGGCTTTTTTGCGAGCCTTTCTGCCAATTCCTGTCCTGCTTCTTTTGTGGTTCTTCACCGCACGGAAATCGGTTCCCTCCCGCCGTCAGGTGGGGACGGGCGTGATTCTGGGAGGACTGCTCTTCGGCTGCACGTTGCTTTTGTACTCTTCCTATGCCTATATTTCCCCCGGCATCGCCACCACGCTTCACTTTATGTATCCCTTGTACGTGGTGCTGTTTAACGCCATCTTCCGCCGGCAAAAGCCCGGTCTGATCCGCATCACCGGCATGGTGCTCGGGCTTATCGGCGCTGCCCTTCTGGTGGATCTGGGAGGAAGCACGGATCCGGTGGGACTCCTTCTGGCGTTTCTGTCCGGCATTTTCTATGCGGCTTACATTCTGGTTCTGCAAAAGGAATCCGCCGCGCCCATGCCGCTGTATCAGCTGATGACCATCGTATCCATCTCCGGCGCGGTGCTGTGTGCCGTGGTCGGTCTGGCCATGGGCAAATTGACAATCGGGCTGACAGCTCCCGCCTGGGGATATGCCGTAAGCGTAGCCATGCTGACCGCCATTGTGGGATGCGTTTTGTTCCAGGCCGGTGTGCGCCGTGTAGGTGACGCCAATGCGGCCATCTTCTCTCTTTTGGAGCCCTTGACCAGCATCGTCTTCGGTGTGCTGCTTCTCCACGATCTCTTCTCTCTGCAAAAGGGATTTGGATGCGGTCTGATTCTTCTCGGTCTGCTCTGCACTTCCTTGGCAGATCGGGTGAAGAAGAAAGAAACCGTTAAGAAAGCGTAACGTAATAAAAGAACGGGCTGTCGCCACATGGCAACAGCCCGTTTTGTTATTTTTTACCCATATAGAACACAGCAGACTCGTTGTCCGGGGGAGTATACGGAAGAGGCAGCGTAAAGACAGCATTGCCGGCCACATAGACCTCCTCGGCCAGGTCGGTAGCCACTTTATTGTACGCAACATCCCGGATGAGTTCTACACCCTGATTGTAGCTCGCATCCACAGCGATCGGCCACAGAACCACATCCGCATCAATCGTCTGATACAGAAGCACGCCACCGTTGACTCCGTGGTGAGCCAACTGCACCATGTCACTCTTCAAGTAGTTTCCGTAAACTTTGTATATGTGATTGATGGCCCGGCTGGTGGTATCCGCCAACACCATCACGGAATTCCCCTGCACCGTTATACGGAATATAAGGGATGTGGTGTTCATCTGATCCAGCACCAACGGCTCCATATCCGCATAGGTGAACAGCATCTCGACCTCTGCGCCGCCAGCCTGGATCACCTGCCCGGAGTGGGCTTTGATGATGTTGGCACCGCTGAATCGCTTCATGGCCAATCGAGCGTTGGCAGAGGTTCCGGCGGTCTTGATCGCTTCATGCTGGGCATCGGAAGCAAAATGGTGAATGATATTCTCTACAACGATCTGATTCTTTAAGGCAGTTGTGGAAAGATACTGAAAACCGCCGGTGTGATCCCCGTGGGGGTGGGTCAGGATCCACGCGGCTACGGTGATCTTGCCTTCGTTCACATGGAGTTTCTGGAGTGTTCTGTACAATAAGTTTACCGATTTGACTGTGGCGCCGCTGTCCACTATAATGAACCGACCGTCCTCCAACCGGAAGACCAGACACAACCCATTCGAAACAGGTACGGCGGACGGATCCGTGCTGTCGGTAAACTCCTGGCCGATCATGGAAACGGATGGCTCGCACACCTTTTCGTATTCTACTTCCGTGAAGATCGTTCTGTCGTAGGCTTCCTCCACGGCGATGCGAACCTCTCTTGCCAGGCTGTTGAAGGACAGGTGGAGGATTGTATCCTCGTTTCCGTAAATGGCGTACAGCATCTTTCCTGCCTGGCGGTAGGAATACTCCGTAAAGCCGGCACCGGGCAAGTTTTTCACATACTTGAGAAAATCGCCGCGGGAGGTGTTGGCTATATGCACCATATAGCACTCATCCGCCAGATCCATATACCGGGTAGTAATGCCTTTATCCTCGTAGGGAGGGACAGCCCCCACTCCTTCGAATGTAACCCCGGATGCGGTATAATCGGTGTCTACCGTGAGCTTTCTGAATCTTCCCTTTTTTTCAGCATATTCCGCGAAAGCCTCGCATCCCTTGGTCAGTGCCTCATCATCCCAGGCAGCAATGACGATCTTCTGATTGACAACGCGGATAGCATACTCTCCGTAGGGGACATCTTTCATAACCTCCGCCGATTCCGCCCGGTTGGTGTGGCCAATAAGAATCTCCGTGTCGGATTTTTTCGACGCCACATTCAGCAAATCGGTCTTCACTTTCAGGGACACCCAGGTTTTCTTCCGAATGGCGTCACGAAGTTCCTGAGCGGCACTCACCACCTCCTTGGAGGCGGCTTTGGGGGTAACGATCACATAGGATGACTTTCCGCCGGAGATAATCTCAAGGGTCTGTGCATTCCCTGCTGTATCGGTTGCCTGTGCGGGTTTTGCAAGGCCAAACAGCACGGTCACTGCGGCAATCAGCACAAGGCTCAGGGAAAGAATACGACGCGTTGTTTTCATACGTTTCTCCTAATACTTCCCGTATTTCTACCGTTATTATATCAAGCGGCAATATCCGTGTCAACGAACAAACTGAAAAAAGCCATCCGTGCAGGATGGCTTTTTCTTTATTCGCCATCGAAAATTCTCACGGATCTGTTATCCTTGGGCGTATAGGGAAGGATCAAAGTAAAAACAGAATCACCGGCGATATAAGCCTCCTCCGCCAAATTCAGAGCCATTTTATTGTAGTCTTTTTCCGTTAAAGCATTCAGTCCCTCCCGGCCATAGAACTGTCTGATTCCAACAGGCCACAGTACCACAT
>JAZSCY010000040.1:0-1978 GCA_045530875.1 Eubacteriales bacterium | reverse complement strand
AGGGGATCGTATGTGTATCCCGCCGGATCGGCCAGATACGCATCGATGGCCATGCGGTAGGTGTTGGTCACCACCGCGGTGTAGTAGGCACTCTTCACCCGTCCCTCGATCTTGAAGGAGGTGATACCCGCCTCAATCAGTTCCGGCACATGCTCGATCATGCAGGTGTCCCGGGAACTCATCACAAAGGTGTCCCCGTGATCCTCGATTACGTGAATCCGATCGTCGGGACGCTTTTCCTCCGTGATCGTCAGTTCGTTGTAATTCCAGCGGCAGGGCTGGGCGCACATGCCGTGATTGCCGTCCCGCCCGGTGAAATAGTTGGAGAGCAGGCACCGTCCGCTGTAGGCGATGCACATGGCACCGTGCACAAAGGCCTCCAACTCCAACTTCGGCGGGGTGTTCTCCCGGATCTCCCGTATCTCCGCCATGCTCAATTCTCTGGCCAGTACTACACGGGACGCACCCATGTTGTACCAGGCAGTGCAGGCCTGGGCGGATACGGAGGATGCTTGGGTGGAGATGTGGATGGCCAGTTTGGGAGCCACCTCCCGCACCAGAGTGAACACTCCCAAGTCGGACACGATCACCGCGTCCACACCGATCGACTCCAAAAAGAGCAGATAGGGGCGAAGTGCCTCGTATTCCTTCGTGCGGGGAAGGATATTCACCGTTATGTAGATCTTTACGCCCCGCTCATGGGCATAGGCCACGGCTTCAGAAAGCTCCTCGTTGGTAAAATTGGCAGATGCCGCACGCATGCCAAAAGCCTCACCGGCCAGATATACCGCATCCGCTCCGTAGCGGATGGCGGCCCGCAGTTTTTCAAAATCTCCCGCAGGAGAAAGAAGTTCCGTCATCATAGGAAAAAACCGGGCAAAATCCCTTTCCTTTCGAGAAAATACTAAAAAGGTGCGGCGGAAAGCCCGCCGCACCGTACTATCAGACGTTCATAATGACAGGCAGGATCATCGGCTTACGCTTGGTCTTGCTGTACAGATACTTGGACAGATCGTCTTTGATGTTTTGTTTCATCTGGGTCCACTCCGTTACGCCCGCATCGATGGTTTCCATCAGGGAATCCTTCGCTATGTTGCGCACGTCCTCCATCAACTGCTCGGATTCACGCACATACACAAATCCGCGGGAGATGATGTCGGGACCGGAGAGAAGGGTGCGGGTGTCCGTGTCCACGGTGGCCACCACCACGATCAAACCGTCCTGGGCCAGATGGCGGCGGTCCCGGAGCACGATGTTGCCCACGTCGCCCACACCGTATCCGTCCACCAGAACGCGGCCGGCGGGAACGGTGCCGTTTTTCTTGCAGGAGTTTTTGTCCAGCTCCAAAACCTGGCCGATGTCACACACAAAGATGTGATTCGGGTTCATTCCCATGTATTCCGCCAGTTCCTTGTGCTGCATCAGATGGCTGTATTCGCCGTGGATGGGCATAAAATACTTCGGTTTCACCAGCGCGTGCAGAAGCTTGATCTCTTCCTGGCAGGCGTGGCCGGATACGTGTACCTCCGCATCCTCGTGATAGACGTTCACGCCGCGGCGGTACATTTCGTTGATGATGTTGCCCACCAGTTTTTCGTTGCCGGGGATGGCGTGGGAGGACAGCACCACCAAATCGCCGGAGGTAAGTTCCACCTGATTGTGGTCGGAGAAGGCCATGCGGTAGAGGGCGGACATAGGCTCGCCCTGGGAGCCGGTAGTGATGATGGTGATCTGGTTGGGCTTGTAGCGGCCGATCTCGCTGATGTCAATCAGCACCTTATCCGGCACCTTCATGTAGCCCAACTCCACCGCGGCGCCCACCACGTTCAGCATGCTGCGTCCGGTGATGGCCACCTTTCGGCCGTATTTGGCGCTGTAATTGATGATTTGCTGCACGCGGTGTACATTGGAGGAGAAGGTAGCCACGATCACCCGCTTGTCGGGGTTGTTCATGAAGATCAGATCCAGGGAGGTGCCG
>JAZSCY010000186.1:0-5874 GCA_045530875.1 Eubacteriales bacterium | reverse complement strand
GGATGCCAACACCGCATCCCCCAGCCTGCTGCAGCGGGTCAGCGGTCTCAGCAATACCACCGCGAAGAATATCGTGAAGTATCGCGAGGAAAACGGCGCTTTTGCCACCCGCAGGGAGCTGATGAAGGTTCCCAAGCTGGGTCCCAAGGCCTTTGAACAGTGCGCAGGCTTCCTGCGCGTGCCGGAGAGCGCTTCCGCGCTGGATAATACCGGCGTGCATCCCGAAAGCTACGCCGCCGCGGAAAAGCTGCTGAAGACCTGCGGCTACACCCTCGCGGATGTGAAAGCGGGCCGCATCGGCGAGCTGAAAGAGCGCGCCGAGGAGATCGGCTTTGCCAAGCTGGCGGAAACCTGCGGCGCGGGCGTACCGACCCTTACGGACATTGTCAAGGAACTGATGAAGCCCGGACGCGACCCCCGCGATGAGCTGCCCGCCCCCATCCTGCGTACCGACGTCATGGACGCCAAGGATCTGAAGCCCGGCATGGAACTGCAGGGCACCGTGCGCAACGTCGTCGACTTCGGCGTGTTTGTGGATATCGGCGTGCATCAGGACGGTCTGGTGCATGTTTCCCGCCTGCCAAAGCGGGTGCGCCATCCGTCGGAATTACTCCGGGTGGGTGATGTCGTCACCGTCTGGGTGCAGGAAGTGGATGAGAGCAAAAAGCGCATTTCTCTCACCATGCAGCAGCCCTGAAAAACGTAAAAATTGCCCCGCGGCCATTGGCCGCGGGGCAATTCTTGTTTGCATGGCGAAAATCACCGGTACTGCCGGCGATTCTGATCGCCGAGACAAAACCTGACACCATACCGGATGGATTGTGCGATTACAGGTTTACCTTCGATTCTTTTTGTCGGATAGATCGCCGTATACCGGGGTGGCCATTCCGAAGCCGCCGGACACGGTCAGGAGCTGGCCGGTGGTATAGGCGGATTCATCGCTGGCCAGATACACCACCGCAGCGGAGATCTCCTCCGGCAATCCCATTCGTCCGAGAGGAATATGCTTTAGGAACAGGCTGCGAAATTCTTCCGTCAGATTCTTTTTCACCGCTTCCGTGGCGGTCATGCCCGGCAGTACTGCGTTGCAGCGAATTTTGTTTTTTGCTTCATGGACGGCGATCAGCTTGGTAAGATAGTTGATCGCCGCTTTGCTTGTGCCGTAAGCCACCTGAGAAATATCGGGGACAATACCGCCCACAGATGAGATGTTTATGATGCTGCCGCCTTCTTGTGCTGCCATGTGCTTCGCCGCTGCCTGACTTGCCATAAAGACGCTCCGCAGATTCAGATTGACGGTATCCAGAAACACGGCGGGATCCGTATGGGCAAAGTCCAGATCCTTGCCGGGGTTGGAAACACCGAAATTGTTGACCAGCACATCCACGCGGCCTGCATCCTTTACCACATCCCCGACCATGGAAGCGAAGGTTTCGGGCTTTGTCGCGTCGTTGAATACGCATTTTACATTACCGCCCTCCGCATTCAGAGCATCTGCGATTTCCCGGGCTCGTTCCGGATTTCTGGCTGCCATATAAACGATGGCGCCTTCCTTTGCGCAGGCCTTCACGCAGGCAAGACCAATGCCCCGGGTGGAAGCGGTGATCAATACGACCTTATCTTTTAGTCTCATGTTGCTTCTCCTTTGTTACGAATCTTGGGCAAAAAGAATACAGCGACAATACCCGCGGCGATACAAAGCAGCTCTGCAATTGCCAGGGAGTGAATCGATTGAACAGCGGCATCCGCGCCTGCCGTCCCGCCCGAGATCAGGCTTGTGATCTGATTGGTAAACAGGGGTACGAATACCGCTACGCCAAAGGGCGCCGCCAGATCCCGGAAAAGACCGTAGGTGCCGGTACCCGCGCCTGCCCTCTGCGGCGGCAGATCGGACAGTACTACCTTCATAAAAATTGTTCCGTTCCCGCCCAGACCAAAGCCGAGAATGCCCAAAGATGCCATAAGCAGCGCAGCGGAAGTTGCTTTGGAGAACAAAAACAGTATTCCACAGCCGAGGCTCGTCAGCAGCAGGGATCCGGTCAGCACGGCTTTTGGTTCAAATCGGTCTGCCAGCGGCCCCAGAATCACAGCGCCCAAAGACATTCCCAGATACATCACGGAAATCGCATAACCGGAAATGGTGGAATTGTCCGGCTGGGTGTAATTCACAAAGACGATGGTGTTGGTCATGTTGGCCTGCATCAATCCCTGGGTCAGAAACAGAGCAAGGACGCTGAGGATAAAAGCGCCCCGCTTCATAAAGCTGCCGGGCAGGATGGGGTGCACGGCTTTTCTTTCGGCTGCGATCAGGCCAACCAGGCTGATGACCGCAGCAAGCAGCACGCCAACGAACGCCTTTGACGTCCAGCCGAAATTCTGTCCGAACGATGGGATGCACAGCATCAGGCTAAAAAAGATCAGCACCAGCACCGCGCCGATCCCGTCAAAATTCTGAAGCGGTCTTTTCTGAGAATCCTGTTTCCCGACAGTTGCCAGACAGACGGCAAATGTGCCGACGCAAATCGCAACGCATACCCACAGCATGACGCGCCAACCATAGGCTGAAATGATCAGGCCGCCCAGTGTCGGCCCGAAAATGACCGACGCACTGGAGATCAGCATATACAGGGAGAATCCCTTCGCTACCTGATTTTGTGGAAACTCTGTGACGATATAGGCCATGATCACCGGCGCCATGGCGGCGGTGCCGATGCCCACGATGAACCGGGCCGCCATCATAAACACCAGAGAATTTGCAAGCGCGGACAGAACATTGCCAAATGTAAAGACGGCGATTCCCAGAAGAAGGGTGGTTCTGCGTCCGATCACATCGCCTACTTTTCCCAGAATGGGAGCGCAAGCGGCTGTGGACATGGCCTGGGCGAGGGCTGTCCAGGTGGTGTTATTGTAGGCAATGCCGATATCCTGCACGAAGGACGGCCCCAGTACAGTGGAAAAGCCGCCCACGATCCCGATCAGAAAGGCGGCCAGCGCGTATGGAATAAAGCCTTTTTTATAAGCGTTGATTTGTTCCATTTTTGCACTCCTTTTGCGGTAGTATACCCCGCCGTGGATACATTATTTGCATTTTTCGGGACACACTTTCATTAGGAGGTGCTTATGAAACAGAAATTTTATATTTGCAGGCATTGCGGCAATATCGTCGCGATGATTCGAAACAAAGGGGTTCCCATCGTTTGCTGTGGCGAGAAGATGCACGGGATCATACCCGGTACAACCGAAGCATCGGGCGAAAAGCATATCCCTGTCTATGAGATTGACGGCAACACTGTCCATGTCACCGTGGGAGAGGTGGAGCATCCCATGACCGGGGAACACTATATCGAATGGATCTGCCTGGAAACCGAGCACGGTATTCAGTATGCCCATCTGGATCCGGATGACGAGCCGAGAGCCAAGTTTGCGCTTTGCGATGGAGATGAAGTACGGGCAGCTTACGCTTTCTGCAATCAACACAATCTTTGGAGGAATTGAATGATGTCTATGATCAACAAGGAAGTTTCGGATTTCCGCACCTATGCGTTCCATGAGAATGATTTCAAATTTGTGTCCAGAGAAGATATTCTCGGCAAGTGGAGCGTGTTTTTCTTCTATCCTGCGGATTTTACCTTTATCTGCCCCACAGAGCTGGAGGATCTTGCAGACAAGTATGAGCAGTTCCGTGCCGTCGGATGCGAGGTATATTCCGTGTCCACCGATACCCACTTCGTCCACAAGGCGTGGCATGATGCCTCTGACCGCATCAAAAAGATCAACTATCCCATGCTGGCAGACCCCACCCACACGATTTCCAAAGACTTCGGGGTGCTGATCGAAGCGGACGGTCTTGCGGAGCGCGGTACCTTTATCATTAACCCCGAGGGCAAAATCGTGGGCTACGAGGTGACCGCACGCAATGTGGGCAGAGACGCCGAAGAACTGCTGCGACAGGTGCAGGCCTGCCACTTCGTACACGCCCACGGTGATCAGGTATGCCCTGCCAACTGGAAGCCCGGTGCGCAAACGCTGAAGCCCAGTCTGGATCTCGTCGGTCAGCTCTGATGGAAAACCTGTACGATGTGATCGTGGTTGGCGGCGGGCCTGCGGGACTGGCCGCTGCCCTGTATCTGGCCCGGGCAAAGTATAGGGTACTGGTTTTGGAAAAGGAGCAGTTCGGCGGCCAGATCGCCATTACCGATGAGGTAGTCAATTATCCCGGCGTTGCCAAAACCAGCGGAAAAGCACTCACTGACACAATGCAGCAGCAGGCGGAAAGCTTTGGCGCGGAGTTTATGCTGGCAGAAGCGGTCGGCTTTGATTTTTCCGGCGATATCAAGACCGTACGCACCAGTCGCGGCGATTACCGCTGTTTCGGGGTGCTGCTTGCCACTGGCGCCCATCCCCGAACGGTGGGGTTCAAAGGCGAGGAAGAACACAAGGGCCGTGGCGTCGCCTACTGTGCCACCTGTGACGGCGAATTCTTTACCGGTAAAGAAGTGTTCGTGGTGGGCGGTGGCTATGCTGCGGCGGAAGAAAGCGTATTTCTGACCAAATTCGCCCGGCATGTGACCATCCTCATCCGAAAGGATGATTTCTCCTGTGCCGCATCCGTGGCGGATCAAGCGAAAAATCACGAAAAGATCACCGTTTTGACCAACACCGTTCTGGAGGAAGTGTCCGGCGAAAATGGTCTGACTTATGCCAGATACAAAAATACCGCCACCGGCGAGGTGACGGAATATAAAAGCGCCGAAACCTTCGGCGTGTTCGTATTTGCCGGTTACGCGCCTGCCACCGAAATGCTTAAAGACACGGTAGAGCTGAACGAGCAGGGCTATATCCTGACGAACGAGGCGCAGAAAACCAACGTCGATGGCGTATATGCAGCCGGAGATGTGTGCATCAAGCCCCTGCGGCAGGTGGTCACCGCCACCGGCGACGGCGCTCTGGCCGCGACGGAATTGGAAAAGTATGTGGCAGCCGTGCAGCGCAAGACCGGAGTGCGTGCCAATGCGCCTGCCCGGAAAGGCGGCGAAGCAAGTGCTAACGTTGGAACGCAGGAAGCGGGCGAGTCCGGTGAGCTTTTCACCGCCGAGATGCGTCAGCAGCTGGATGCGGTATTTGCACGGATGGAAAATCCTCTGCTGCTGAAGCTGCGTCTGGATAACCGTCCTGTGTCGGAAGAATTGGAGCGGTTTATTACTGCTTTGGCAGAGTTAACCGACAAGCTTTCGGTTTCTGTTGCGGAACACAACGCATCCGGTGACAATGCTCCATGTGTTACCGTATGCAGAGCCGACGGAACAGAAACGGGTCTTGCTTTCCACGGCGTTCCCAGTGGTCACGAATTTACCTCTTTTGTGCTTGGCCTATACAATGCCGCAGGACCCGGACAGGCGATCAGCGATGATGCAAAGCGGCAAATCGGCGCGATCCAAAGCGCCGTGAATATGAAGATCCTCGTCACGCTCTCGTGTACCATGTGTCCGGATATGGTGTCCGCTGCGCAGCGCATCGCGGCGGAAAGCCCGCATATCACCGCTCATGTATATGACATTCGCCATTTCGAGGATTTGAAAAATCGCTATAACGTTATGAGCGTCCCTTGTCTTGTCATTGATGATAACAAGGTCTCGTTCGGAAAGAAAAACGCAGAACAGATTCTTCAAATGATCTTAAAGTGACGGAAGATCCTGCAAAAGGATCAAATCGTGTAACCATCGCACCGCGATTTTGGGCAATTCGATACGATTTTTCCCTTGGACGGGGGATCGGCGGAAAAAGCAAAAAGCCTTGAATCCGATTGGATTCAAGGCTTTCTACTGGAGCTGCTACCCAGATTCGAACTGGGGACCTCATCCTTAAGTCGGATCG
>JAZSCY010000047.1:0-7968 GCA_045530875.1 Eubacteriales bacterium | reverse complement strand
TCCCCTTTACCTCCGCCACCAAATGGAGCGCCGCCGTCTTTGAGGGCGAGGGAAGCTATTTGGTGGGCGCGCCGGAATGCATCATGGGTTCCCGCTTCTCTTTGATGAAGGAAGCGGTGGATATGCTCTCCGAGGGTGGATTCCGTGTGCTTCTTCTGGCACGGTACGACGGGATCCCCGAGGATGGATCCATCCAGTACAATCGGGTGTATCCCATGGCGCTGATCCCCCTCACCAACCGGATCCGACCGGATGCGCTGGAAACTTTCCGATATTTCACCCAGCAGGGCGTGGCCGTGAAAGTGATCTCCGGTGACAATCCTCGCACCGTTGCCGAGATTGCACGACAGGCCGGCATCCCCGACGCGGGAAAATTTGTGGATGCGGCCCGCCTGAAAAACGATGAGGATTACGATCACGCCGCAAAGAATTATACCGTGTTCGGCCGGGTGACACCGGATCAGAAGAGAAAACTGATCCGTGCCCTCCAAAAAGCAGGCCATACCGTAGCCATGACCGGCGACGGCGTCAACGATGTGCTGGCTTTGAAGGATGCGGATTGCGGTATTGCCATGGCCTCCGGCAGCGATGCGGCCCGCCGTGTGGCCCAGCTGGTGCTGATGGATAACAATTTCAAATCCATGCCCCACGTGGTGGGAGAGGGACGACGGGTGATCAACAACATCCAGCGTGCCGCCTCTCTGTTCCTTGTGAAGAATATCTTTTCCTTCCTTCTGTCCCTCTTTACCTTGCTCTTTGATCTGCCCTATCCGCTGGTGCCTATCCAGCTTTCCATGATCAGTGCGCTGACCATCGGCGTGCCCTCCTTCTTCTTAGCGCTGGAGCCCAACCGGGATCGGGTGCAGGGACATTTTCTGACCAACGTGCTAAGAGAAGCGTTCCCGGGTGGTCTCACCAATCTGATTATGGTGCTTCTGCTTCAGGCTTTTGCCCTGGTGTTCGCCTTCCCCAACGATCGGCTGTATACCATGGCCGCCGCGATCCTTTGCGCCGTGGGCCTGTTGGTGCTCTTTGAGGTCAGCCGCCCGCTGAACTGGAAGCGGGGCGCGGTGATCGGATCCATGACGCTGCTTACGATTTTGTGCTATGCGGCGCTGCCCACCGTGTTCGATTTTGTGGCGCTGGATGCGGGCGCGGCCTTGGTGCTGGGCGTGCTTCTGGTGCTGGGATATTTTATGTTCCATACGATCCTTCGGGTGTTTGAATGGGGCGACGGCTTGATCCGGGATCTCCGGAAGAAAAAAGAAGAGGGCACCCTTTGGTCCCCCTTCGACGACGTGATGTAATCATGACCCCCGGTTTAACCGGTGGTCATGATTTTGCGGACACACAACAAAAGTTTTTGGGGGTGCGGATCCTTTTTGCAAAAAGGGTCTGCGTTTTCCTCACGCCATTTCATAAGGCTGAAGTTTCTCTCCACTTTTTCTTTGACACCAGAAGCGCAAAGAAAAAGTTATCAAAAAGAAACGCTGATACGTGGGGTTATGCACCCCACGCCCCCACCACCTTTTGAAAAAGGTGGACGAAAACTTTAATAAATGATCCTTTTTCAAAGGTTTTTGGGGGTGCGGACCCTTTTTGCAAAAAGGGTCTGCGTTATTCCTTTCCCATCCCTCAAAAAAAGGACTGCCGATACAATCAGCAGTCCGAGAGATCACATTAGTGCCTGTCCGTTGATATACAGGGTAAAATCCTGCCCCAGCTTTTTGGCCGCACGCCGGCAAAGACGCATCCGCTCCAAAAAGATCTCAAAATAATCGGCCACGGAGCTGATGGAGGTGTCGATCTCAATGTCCAGCCGGATCACACCCTCCCCCACCCGCAAATCCGATGCGGTCACGGAGTAGTTCACCCGGTCGTGGATGTCGGGATCGGTTTCCTCCTCGGGACGCACCCGGGAGCGACGCACATCCGCCTTATCCGCCAGAATGAGCGCGGCGGCCAGCGCACTTACCGGCACACCCGTCTCCTCGTGATGATTGCCGATGGCGGAGGTGATGTCGGCCACATCCTCCATGGGCATACCCATGCGGCTCAACAGAACAAAGGCCATCACCGCGCCGGAGTGGGCATGATCCACCCGGTTGGCCAGATTGCCGATGTCGTGGAGATACGCGGCAATGCGGACAAGTTCCACCTCTCGCTCACCGTATCCCAATTCCCGCAGGATGTATCCCGCCAGATCCGCCACCCGGCATACGTGGGCCACGCTGTGTTCCGTGTATCCCAGTGCCGCCAGACAGCCATCCGCTTTTTCAATCAGCGAAAGAATCTCCGGATTCCCTCGCACATCATCGTATCGGATCATGGATTTATTCGCCGCAAACGGCATCCTCCCACTGTTTTTTGTGGATATCCTCGGTGATTCGGTACAAACTGTCCTCAAACTTCACCCCGTACCAGTGGCCGGGCAGGGCTTTTTCCGTCTTCTCAATGCACTCCGCAATAAAAGACACGGTGCGGGTCAGGGCCGCCCGAGGGGAAAATCCCGCCAGCAGATAGCCCGCCAGAGCGGAGGTGAATACATCTCCCGTGCCGTGAAGGGGGGCATCGGTGCGGGGGGCGGCCAGGGTGAATTTCTCGCCGCTCGCAAAATCCCGATATACGATGCCGATGTCGCTCTCGCCAAAGCGTACGCCGGTGATCACCGCGCTGCCGCATCCCAATTCAGACAGACGGGCAAGAAGCGCCTCCATCCCCTCCGGATCGTACTGATCGGAGGTGTAGGGAAGATCCGCCAGCAGGCAGGCCTCCGTCACGTTGGGGGTGATCATATCCGCGCCCCGGACAAACTCCCGCATGGCGCAAACGAAGGTGTCGTCGTAGATGGAATACAGTTTGCCCCAGTCACCCAATACAGGATCCACCAGAACCGATCCGCCCTCCGCAAGAAGAGCCGCCTTCGCATCGGATACGAGGGAAAGCTGCTCCACCGAGCCGAAATAGCCGGTGTACAGCATATCGAAGCGGATATCCGCCCGATCAAAATGGGCAAGGATTCCCCGCATCTCCTCCGTCAGATCCAGAAAAGTGAAGCCCGTGAATCCTCCCGTGTGGGTGGAAAGCAGAGCGGTGGGCAAAATGACCGTCTCCACGCCGGCGGCGGACAGAATGGGCAGGGCCACCGTGTTGGAGCATTTACCGAAGCAGGAGATATCCTGTACGGACAGAATTCGTTTTTGTTTCATAGTATCTCCGTTGTGAGGTTTAGTTTTTGGATTGCTTTTTCAGTTTTTCTCTGGTACCGTCGGGGCGCTGGATCACAGTATTATCCAAAATTCCCCGAAGCATCGCCCGGTATTCCTTGATATATTCGGCACGGAGCATGGCCTGCTCCGCCTTTTCTTCCTCGGTGAGAGGCGTTTCCTTCGATTTTTTTGCCAGTTCGTTGATGCGCTCCAAAAGTTTCGGATCCATACAATTCCTCCGATATGGAAATCAGGTGCGTTTATCGCACAGCTGTATCACAAATTCGCACACATCCTGCGTGGATGTGGGATGGCGCAATTCCTCAATGCTCAGCCGCATGGCCTCCAGCCGACGGGGCTCATCCATCAGGCGGATCACCAATTCATCGGCGGTGCACATATCATAGGTGGCAACGGCAGTACCGCTGTTCAGAAGGAATTGGGTGTTGCGTGCCTCCTGCCCCGGGATCGGGTTCACGATCACCATGGGAAGCCGCTTGGCCAACGCCTCCGATGTGGTCAGGCCGCCCGGCTTGGTTACAATGCAGTCGGCGGCGTCCATTAGCCGGTCCACATAATCCACAAATCCCAAAGGAAGCAGACGGCATCGGGTGTTCATGGCCTCCAGATCTGCCTTCGCCTTGGCATTGTTGCCGCATACGGCGATGATCTGCAAAGAATCTCCCGCCGCCGCATCCAGCTGAGCGAGGATGTTGCCCATATTTCCGTATCCCATGCTGCCGCCCATCAGAAGAACGGTGCTTTTGTCGGGATCCAGCCCCAGCGCCCGGCGAGCATCCGCTTTCGGGGTACTCTGTGCGAATTTCGGGTGAATGGGAATGCCGAAACTTCGCAGCTGCTCCTCCCGGAAACCTTTTCGGTACGCCTGGTGGCGGAGGGAGCGGGCGGGGATGATCACAAAGTCGTTGTCGGTGCAGTCCTCCCAGAAGGGATGAAACGTGAAGTCGGTGAGAATGCCCACGGTGGGCATGGCAATATCGCCCTTCTTTTTCAGGTCCGCCAGAATCATTCCCGCAAAGGGATGGGTGAAAATGATGGCGTCCGGCCGATTCAGCGCGATGTAGTCCCGGATCTCCAGGGCGAAAGGCATGTTCACCAGCTGAGAGGGAGAAAACTCCGTGGCGGCGGGCCGGCGCTTTTCCGCAATGGAATAGCCCAGACTGTACGCCCTCTTTGCCCGGCTGGATGCCCACAGATAGGCCCGATTCAGGGATTGGGAGATGGCGGGGGACACATAGCCGTAGGTGTCCAGAATATCACACTCCACGCCCTTTTCGGCAAAAAAGCTTCGCATGGCCTTGGCGGTGGAATTGTGTCCCTCGCCCGCCGTGACCGACATGATCAGAATTCGCATACTGTGTACCCCCTTTTGGCTATATATGTGTAATTATAATCCCACCGGGCGGGATTGTCAAGAATTTCATTCCGCCGCACCGGGAAAGTTAGTATATGAAGAATCAAAGGAGGGACCGCTCCCCGCAGGTCCCTCCTTTACATCCTCCCATGGGCTCGGGGGCGATCCCCCGAGTTCCCCCGGAACGGAGTGTATCGAAAAGATGCGGCTATCAAAAACGCCATCGTTTTTTGAATGCGCATCAAAGATGCGCAACGGTTAGCCGAAATCGCAAGACAACCAAAGGCATATCCATCGTCAACTAAATTTCTACGTGCAGTGCCGTTATCCTAAAAACAAACCGCTTCTCCTACCTAAAGTAAAAAAATGCCGCCAAGGCGGCATCATGAAAGAAAGGTTAGGAGTAACGCTTCCCCCTTCGACTAACGGAAACTAGCGAAAATAATTAGTTTATGAAACGATTTATCTTCCGCTGTCCTCATTTACCGCTGACTGTTGCCGTCCGCAGACGGCATTTTCCGCGTGGCGCGTCTATGTTGTCATCCCATTTCGATAATCGTCGTTCTTGGGGGCCTCGGGGGACCGCCCCCGAGCCCATGGGGGATTCAAAAAGGGGGACCTGCGGGGAGCGATCTCCCCTTTGATCTTTCTGCGAAAACATGTGGATAATTATCAACTCGGGAGGGATCTGCGGGGAGCGGTCCCCCTTTGGTCTATTCCTCGGAGCGCCCTCCCCTTTTTCAGACGCAAAAACGGGGCCCCGCCAAAGCGGAAACCCCGTTTTAATCGAACAAACCTTACGCCTGTGCGGCATCCACAATCTTCGCGAACTTTGCGGGAACCAGGGACGCGCCGCCGATCAGACCGCCGTCCACGTTCACCTTGGCCAGCAGCTCAGCCGCGTTGCCGTCGTTCATGGATCCGCCGTACTGGATGGTGGTGGCCTGCGCTACGGTGTCACCGTACAGATCAGCAAGAACACCGCGGATGATGGCGCAGACTTCCTCCGCCTGCTCCGGGGTAGCGGTCAGACCGGTGCCGATGGCCCATACAGGCTCATAAGCGATGATCACGTTCTTCATATCCTCGGCGGAAATGCCGGCCAGATCCAATTTGGTCTGCATGGAAACGATCTCAGCGGTGATGCCTGCCTGACGCTCCTCCAGCACCTCACCCAGACAGAGGATGACCTTCAAGCCGGCTGCCAGCGCCGCCTTGGTGCGCTTGTTCACGGTCTCGTCGGTCTCGCCAAAATACTGACGGCGCTCGCTGTGACCGATGATTACGTATTCCACGCCGCACTCCAGCAGCATGTCGGCCGCGATTTCGCCGGTAAATGCACCCTTTGCCTCAAAGTGCACATTCTGCGCACCGATCTTCACATTCGTGCCCTTTGCGGCAGCCACAGCGGCGTGGATGTCCACGAAAGGAACGCAGAGAACGGTCTCACAGCCGTCCTTGCCAGCCACGAGAGCAGCGGTTTCCTTCACAGCCGCCTCGGCTGCGGAGGGGGTCATATTCATCTTCCAGTTGCCGGCGATGATGGTTTTTCTTGTAGCCTTGTTCATTGGTATATTCTCCGTATTTAATTTTAAAAATTTGTCTTGTGCATAGGGAGGGAAAGAACCAACTCAAACGCCGTAGTTTCTTTTCCTCCCTCTTGCCACTCACCGCGGCAATTCACCCTTCCAAACTCCTTGGCTTCTGCGAAGGAAAAGGGTTATAGACTATAAAGTTTTTGGGACGGGGTACGGGGAGACCCTTATATAAAAGGTCTCCCCGCAAAATACCGTATTACTTGTCCTGCAGGCAGGCGATACCGGGCAGCTCCAGTCCCTCAAGGAATTCCAGAGATGCACCGCCGCCGGTGGAGATGTGAGTCATCTTGTCTGCATAGCCCAGCTTCTCAACAGCCGCTGCGGAGTCACCACCGCCGATGATGGAGATCGCGCCGGACTCAGCCACAGCCTTAGCCACAGCGATGGTACCGGATGCAAAATTCTCCCACTCGGATACGCCCATCGGTCCGTCCCAAACAACGGTGCCGGCGCCCTCGATGGATTTTGCATACAGTTCCTGGGTCTTTTCGCCGATATCCAGACCCATCCAGCCATCCGGAATGGAATCGGAGTAGATGCGCATGAAGGTGGTGTCTGCCTTGTACTCGCGGCCGATGATGTTGTCCACGGGAAGCAGGAAGTTTACGCCGCGCTCACGTGCCTTTGCCATCAGATCGCGGGCCAGATCCAGTTTGTCCTCCTCGCAGATGGAGGTACCGGTGGTGTTGCCCATCGCGCGGAAGAAGGTATAAGCCATACCGCCGCCGATGATGAGGGTGTCCACCTTCTCGATCAGGTTGTTGATAACGCCGATCTTGTCGGAAACCTTTGCGCCGCCCAGGATAGCCACGAAGGGACGCTTGGGATCGCTCAGAGCCTTGCCCATCACGGAGATTTCCTTCTCAATCAGATAACCGCAAACAGCGGGCAGGTAGTCAGCCACACCGGCCGTGGAAGCGTGTGCGCGGTGTGCGGTACCGAATGCATCGTTTACAAAGATTTCTGCCATGGAAGCCAGTTCGCGGGAGAATGCGGGATCGTTCTTCTCCTCTTCCTTGTGGAAGCGAACGTTCTCGATCATCATAACCTGACCGGGCTTCAAAGCGGCAGCCTTAGCCTTGGCATCCTCGCCGATAACATCGGAAGCCATGATTACTTCCTGACCCAGAAGCTCGCTCAGACGGGCAGCAACGGGAGCCAGAGAATATTTCATGTTGAACTCACCCTTGGGACGGCCCATGTGAGAGCAGAGGATAACAGCGGCATTTTCCTTCACCAGATACTGAATGGTGGGGAGAGCGCCGTTGATACGGGTCTCATCGGTGATTACACCGTCCGCCATGGGAACGTTGAAGTCGCAGCGAACGAGAACTTTTTTGCCGGATACGGCAATGTCTTCGACATTTTTCTTATTGTATGTCATATGAATCTCCTGATGTGATAGATTTTGTTACACACATAATAATATACCACATCCGACTGGGATTATCAACAGTTTTATTAAATTTTTTCCATAAGAATGTATCGATACGGCGGGAATTGTTTGGATGGGGCGGAAAATAAAATGTGCGGAATTTTTTCAAAAAGATATTGACAAGGGGAAAATGAGATGGTATAATAATACGCGTCGTGAGAAATGCGCTGGTGTAGCTCAGCTGGCAGAGCAGCTGATTTGTAATCAGCAGGTCGGGGGTTCAAATCCGTCCACCAGCTCCACCTTGTTTTCCACAACGAATTGAATATGGGGGAATTCCCGAGCGGCCAAAGGGGGCAGACTGTAAATCTGTTGTCACTGACTTCGGTGGTCCGAATCCACCTTCCCCCA
>JAZSCY010000406.1:0-2015 GCA_045530875.1 Eubacteriales bacterium | reverse complement strand
GGCATAGGCGGTATGGGCGGCCCCGGTGGACACGGCGGCGGAAGACCGCAAGGACCCGGCGGCGGCTGGTAATAAATAATAACATCCCCGACAGACAAAAATCTGTCGGGGAATTTTTATGATGGCAGAAGAGCGATCTGGATTCCAACCACGCCACACCGATTCTGCTCTTCTTTTGCATAGTACAACTCCATATCCCGCGGGGAAGCCGTGTGTACATCCGCTTCCGTATACCCGCACTCCGTCAGGGGCAAATGCCTGTACAGTTCATCAAAGGAATTAAAGACGAACAAATCTCGGACACGCACACACACTATGTCCGTTTCATCCGCCGTGTTGACAAACTGTATAGTATCTCCCACGGATATCCGTCTCCGTTTTTCATCATACAGACGGAGTTCTATGGTTTTGGAGCCGTCCTTGATCTTTGCAAACGGCCCGGGATGCAGTTTCATCATGTGTTCTGCCATAACGCCTCACATATTCTGCAGTTGCATAAAAAGAAGCGTATTCATAAAAATCATGGCCAGGGCCAGGCCGATGACAATCAGCGTAGCCGCCACTTTGGGATTCAGTTTTTCACGAAGCATGAATCCGGCGCCCAGGCACAAAACGCCGATGATGCACATGATTGCGCAGTACACCGCAAAATTTCCCATCACGCACCTCCGGGGAATTGGTTTGTATGTATTATACCATCTCCCCGCCGCAAATTCAATACGGCGGGCGGCGAATTTTCCCCTTGTAAAAAGTTATAGAGTGTGGTAAAATAGTAAGGTATGGAATTTTCCACAGATAAATAAACGGGGACCGCCCCCAAAGTGATATATTCGTGATTTTTTGGAGACAGGATTATGACAAATCAAGAGCAGATCAATCGGCGCAGAACCTTTGCCATCATCTCCCATCCCGACGCAGGTAAAACCACCCTGACGGAGAAATTTCTTCTGTACGGCGGTGCGATTCAGTCCGCCGGTTCCGTAAAGGGTAAGGCATCCGACCGCCACGCCGTATCCGACTGGATGGAAATCGAGAAAAAGCGCGGTATTTCCATTACCTCCTCCGTTATGCAGTTCGAGTACGACGGGTACTGCATCAATATTCTGGATACCCCCGGACACCAGGATTTCTCCGAGGATACCTACCGCACCCTGATGGCGGCAGACAGCGCCGTGATGGTCATCGACGCGGCCAAAGGTATTGAGCCCCAGACAAGAAAGCTGTTCAAGGTCTGCGCCATGCGGGATATTCCGCTCTTCACCTTCATCAACAAGATGGACCGGGAAGGGAGAGATCCTTTTGATCTGCTGGACGAATTGGAGACGGAGTACGGCATCGCCACCTATCCCATCACATGGCCCATTGGATGCGGTCTGCGCTTCAAGGGCGTATACCACAGAGAACAGAAGAAGATCATCTCCTATGCGGATGCTCACCGCGGGCGGGAACGTCTTTCCTACATCGACTGCGACATCACCGACACAGAAGCACTGGATCGACTGATCGGCGAGGAAGAACGGAAAGAATTGGTGGAGCAGGTCGAGCTTCAGGACGGCGCCGGTGTGGATTTCGATCTGGAGGCGGTACGCCACGGCAAGCTGTCCCCCGTATTCTTCGGCTCCGCTTTGAATAATTTCGGTATTGAGACATTCCTTGAGTGCTTCCTCCGCATGACCACCGCCCCGCTGCCCCGCAAGACGGATGGAGACACGGTCTATCCCTCCGACGATCGGTTCTCCGCCTTTGTATTCAAGATCCAGGCCAACATGAACAAGG
Organism: Eubacteriales bacterium; assembly: GCA_045530875.1. Classification (GTDB taxonomy): domain Bacteria; phylum Bacillota; class Clostridia; order Oscillospirales; family CAG-272; genus SIG701. Next base: position 239 of record JAZSCY010000406.1, on the reverse strand, counting down.
CGCACCGGGACCGCATCGCCTTCATGCGCATCTGCTCCGGTAAATTTGAGCGGGGCGAGAACTACTGGCACGTGCAGGGCGAGCGGGAGCTGAAGCTGTCCCAGCCCCAGCAGATGATGGCCCAGGAGCGTTCCGTCATTGACGAGGCGTACGCCGGCGATATCATCGGCGTATTCGATCCGGGCATTTTCTCCATAGGAGACACGGTGTGCGACCGATCCATGCGGGTACAGTTCGAG
>JAZSCY010000397.1:0-3940 GCA_045530875.1 Eubacteriales bacterium | reverse complement strand
GATTCAATCCTCCGCCGAGTCCCCACTTGCCGCCGGCAGATTTTCCGTTGATCACCAGCGCAGGCCCGTAACTGGCTGCGTACTGCACACCAATATCCAATGCACGCTGGGCGGTCATTGCTCCCACGTGCAGAATGCCGTTTTGATCCAGACCGGCCAGGTTATAGCTGCCGCCCGGCTCACCCCACATAAGTTTTCCTTCGTAGATCACAAGTCCGTCGGGGATACCGCCTGTTCCCTTTCCGTTGGGATCATCAAAGCCGCCTGCGTTCGTTCCGGCGATGCAGTCGTATTTTTCAATCATGGCCGCTACCGTAAGTCCGCGGCTGTTCTCCCCGTAACTGTCTGGAACACCAACGAAGACACGCATCGGATCAGAGATAATCATCAGTTTTCCGTTGTAGGTGGATCCACGGATATCAATCACCTCGATACCGGCATCATTCTCAAGGATCCCATCGGACGGAGGGGCCGTTACGGGCGTTTCACCGGGGTTATCATTATCCGGCGCGGCGGGAGAATCTGTCGTATCTGTTGACGGTGTCTGCTCCTTGTCCGGCACAACGATCAAAGACAAATCCTGATCCGGCTCTGCCTCGGGCATATCATCGGATCCGACAATCTCCTGGATTTCCGCCTCGTTCAGATACAGATCCGCCAGGAATCCACCGGCCGATGTTTCCTTAACAGACAGCACAAACAGACGACGCGCGGTGGAGGAAGGGCCGTTCACCAGAATCCACATGGTGCCGTACGCCAGAATCAACGTCAAAACCAGTGCCGTGACGAGGGAAATTGCCACACGAAACACAGGCGATTTATGAATTTTTGTGCGTGAGTTTGCCATGATCTCACCTCGAAAAACAATTATGGAATATTGCCGTAAATGTTGCATTGATACACGCTTTGTGGTATCATTATAATATAATTCAGTCCGAATTTCAAGCGGAGAATACTATTATGAAGATATTTGTGTCCTGGGTTGTTTTGTTTGCCGTTTTGATGGCACTTACTTCCTGTTCTATGTTCCGTCCTGTGTCGGATGTGAACGATATTTTACCCCCCTCCGATGTATCGGATAGCGGTGCGTCAAATAAAAGTGAGGATACGGATTTGCCCACACCGGGAACATCCGATGCGGTGGATACGTCCAACACGCAAGATACAACCACCCCCGCTGATACAACAGATTCTCCTGACACCGAGGTGCCGGATGATCCGGAAATTCCTATGATGTCCGCGTCCTTTGTCGGTGCCGGTGATAATCTGATTTTCTACGGAAATGTCCGGGATGCCGCATCCTGTGCCTTATCCGGCGGGCGTGCATATAATTTTGCACCGACCTATGCGAGTGTCAAGGATACGATCCAGTCGGCAGATATTGCCTTCATCAACCAGGAATCCCTTATGTGCGGCGATGGGTACGCATTTTCCTACTATCCCCGTTTCAATGGCCCGCAGGACCTTGCCTATGATCTGGAGGAGACCGGATTTGACATTGTGAACATCGCTAACAATCATATGCTGGACAAGGGCGCTGACGGACTGGAGGCAACTATCGATTTCTGGCGCACCGTAGACGGTGTTTCTCTGCTCGGCGGATATAAGTCACAAGATGAATATGCAGAGCCTCTCGTCGTGGAAGCAAACGGTATCCGTATCGCATTTTTGACGTACACCACATTCACGAATCTGGCAAAGTCACCTGCCAGTTCCCCGCTGGTCATCCCCTATCCGGACGATGACACAATCAACGCACAACTGGCCCGCGCCCATGAGCTGGCCGATTTTGTGATCGTTTCTGTACACTGGGGCGATGAATACACATTTACGCCCAATGCATCACAGAAATCTCTGGCCAATTTGTTGGCCGAAAACGGCGCGGATGTGATCATTGGCCATCATCCCCATGTCATTCAGCCCGTCGAATATATTGACCGGCCGGATGGCGGAAAGACATTGTGCGTGTATTCCCTTGGCAATTTTGTTGCCGAGCAAAATCACGATTTCACCATGCTGGGAGGACTTATCTCCTTTGACATTGTGAAGATCGGAGATACAACAACAGCGGAGAACGTGGTGTTCCAGCCGACGGTTTACTATTTCAACACCTCGTTCTACAAAAATCATGTGTATTTCTTGAATGATTTCACCGAAGATCTGGCCGCGTCTCACGGACTGGCCTACTACGGAAAATCCATCACAGTCGATAAAGTGACAGAGTACGTCAAAAACACCATTTCCTCGGAATTTTTGCCGGACTACTTGAAATAATTAAGACAGGAGAATCGGTATGGGAGATATCCGAAACGTAACCGTCGTCATTCCTTCCCTCAACCCGGATGAAAAACTGGGCAAGACCGTGCAGGATCTGATTGACGCGGGCTTTGACGATATTGTTTTGATCAATGACGGCTCCAAGGCGGAGTGCGTTCCTTTCTTTCCCACACAGCACGGCGAGTGCACGCTTCTGACCCACGAGGTTAACCGAGGTAAAGGTGCCGCGATGAAAACGGCCTTCCGCTACATTCTCCAGAGGGATCGGGTCACGGAAGGCGTCATCACCGTGGACGGCGATGGACAGCACAAAGCATCCGATGTACGCACTTGCGCTGAGAAAATGCTGGAAACGCGCCATGTAATTCTGGGCGTGCGTAATTTTGATCTGCCGGATGTGCCGCCCAGAAGCCGCATGGGCAACAAAATCACTTCCCTGGTTTTCAAGTTGTTCTGCGGTTTGAACATATCCGACACGCAGACCGGTCTCCGTGCTATCCCTAAAGAATATCTTCCTCCGCTTCTTAAGGTTTCCGGCGACCGATACGAATACGAAACCAATATGCTCCTTCAGATGCAGTCCCTTCGCATTCCCTACAGCGAGGTTTCCATTGAAACGGTGTATATTGAGGAGAACCAGACCTCCCATTTTCGTCCCGTCCGGGATTCCATACGCATCTACGGGCTAATCCTCAAATTCATTTCCTCGTCGCTGATCGCTTCGGTGGTGGATCTGGGAATCTTCTTCCTTTTGTCCCTGTTCCTTCCGGGGGTTCTTGGCGTAATCGCTGAAACAGTCTCCACATTCATCGCAAGAGTTTGTTCCTCTGCGGTAAACTATACCATCAACAAAAAAGCCGTGTTCCGCTCGGGTGCATCGGGCGGCACTTCCCTTGTGCGGTATTACATACTGGCCGCCGGCATTTTTATCGCCTCTGCCGGCGCAATGACCGTACTCACACTCGCGCTCGGTTTGGATGGCGGAAAATTTGCTCTTTTGAAAACATTATTAAAATTCATCATTGATTCGATTCTTTTCCTGATCAGTTTTCGCGCGCAAAGAGAATGGGTGTTTGCTGATTCTCAAAAGAAATAACTAAGGAGTTTTCATGGATCCGAGAAAAGCCTTTACCTCAGGCAGTCGTTACGTTCCGCCCGTAAAAGGCGGAAACAAAAAGCGCACAACCAAACTTCCCAAAGAAGTGGTTCTCGCTCAGAAGAATGAGCGTAAAAGAACTATCACCTTAGGAAAGGTGATACGGCGCAGTCTCCTTGTACTGCTTACAGCTGTTTTCCTGGCTGTAGGCTCTGTTCTTGCGCTTTGCCATACGATCGCCAACGGTCCCAGCCCCACGGTACGTAACCTTCTGGTTCTTTCCGCCATGCAGGCCAGCGCAACAAAATGGGTTCCCGGGCTGTTTCTGGAGGATGATGTTGTCGCACAGATCGTTGCTGACAGTAAGGTGATTCAGAAGGACGTCATTTCTCTGGACGAGTATGCTACCTCACAGAAAAAGGAAACGCCGGACGCGGAAAACGGCGAAACTCCGGTAGACGAATGGGCCAATGCGCAAGACGGCATGCAGTTTCATATCATCAACGGCGCTAACTACAAGGCGTATGTGCTGATTGTCAAGGATCCCTCCCGCGTGTATGTGGGAAC
>JAZSCY010000386.1:0-2086 GCA_045530875.1 Eubacteriales bacterium | reverse complement strand
GTTCCCACGTTTCCGGGATCGCCACGGCGGGACTCAGCGCATAGTACGCGCCATCGGCAAATGCGGTATCGCAGGTAGTAAAGAAATCTGTTTTCATTTCGTTCTGCCAACCGCTGTGAAAGGTGATGCCATGTTCTTTTCCGGTTGCATACGAGCCGCGGTAAAGCGTAAATTCGTTGTTTACCGTGCTTTCGGAGACAAGATTGATGTATTTCAGATAGATTCCGTTATAAAGCGGCACCTCAAAACGGCTGTTGACAGTGGTGTCGAGAAGATAGAAGACACCGCTTGACGGTGCAAGCTGCATATGCAGATAGACTGTGTCATAGAGCTGACTCTGCAGGGCGGTAATTGCGCCTGTATTGTCACGAAGCTCGTCAAAAGAAAGATTCTGTTCGGTAAGATAATTCTGAATGTTATCTTCGAGATGTGAGGCGAAAGAAATGGCATAAGCAGCAACCTTATCGGTATCGTGCGTTACCTGAGAGCAGAATACGGAAAGATTGGATTCCATTGTATTCATTAACTGTGCATTTGTCGGGTTTAAGATTCCGAACAGATTCAGAAGAAGCAGAATCAGGGCAAGAATCAGAGCGACTGAAGAAATAAAGTAGAGAAACAAACGTCTTCGAAGCGTGCTTCCTGCCAGACGATACTGACTGAATATCTGCAGTAAGCTGGTAAGTTTCATGAGAAGTGTCACGCTCCTCTCTCGGAAGACAGTCTGCGGATCTCATCCAGGGACTGCTTTGTTAACTCCCGAAGGACTGTTTCTGCATCTTCACCGGCGTTTACTCGTTTCACATAGAGATTGTGTGCGGATTTCAGAACCGATTTGACATTCTTTTCAAAAACAAGTTGTTTTTCGGAAGCGCCTTCGTACAGCGGCAGTGCGTGCAGTGTGTAGTCCGACATCATTGTATCCACCGCTTCATAAAGACTGCGGTAGGTTCCTTCCATGGTATCGATCCCGTTGAAAAGAAGTTCAAAAGCTTCCGTCGTGACAGGAAGATATCCGGCCTGCGATGCGAACGCCAGATTGTTTTCCGATTCTGTCAGCCATTTTGCAAAAATATATGCCGCATAGTTTTTGCGTTCATCTTCATTTTTGAGCGCAAACAGTCCGCCGCCGCGATGTACAGCAATCGGATTTTCCGCATCAAACACCGGATATGGGATCGTTACCGAGGTGATTTCTTCCGTTGAATTATCGGCATATATCATTACGTCCGGCTGATAGAGTATGTCTGCCGTAGATCCCGTATTTGCAATAATTTCCACGGTCTTCCATCTGGCAGCGGCATAACCGTCCTCAAGGCAGATTCCGCCGTATATGGCTGCTTCGGCGAGGGGATTCCAGATCGCTTCAAAAACAGGAGTATCCGTCATGAGCTGACCGTTTACAATGAACTCACCGCCGTTTGCTTTCATACCGACGTAAGCATAGTGATAATAGTCATTGATCTGCAGAAAATTCTGTCCTCCCGACCAATCGTAGTACGCATTTGCCGCAGCAAAAATACCGTCAAACGAGGTCAGCATATCTGTGGTAACTCCGGTGTCGATGCTGAAACGGTCAAAAATCGTTTTGTTGATATAGAATGCTTCGGTTGATTTTGCAATCGGAAGCATCAGAAGGCGCTCGTCAAAATACCCCTCACTGAGAAAGGAATCGTCAAATGTATTAAGTTCCGATTCGGTAAAATATTCGTCCCATGCAAGAAGATTCTCTATCCCCACAATTTCTGCAACGCGAGGGTAAGCGGTGAAAAGATCAGGCAGTTTTTCCGCTCCGGGTTCTCCGTCAGCGGAAGCTTTCAGTGCTTTGTCGATTGCCGAAGAGCTGGTGACTGACACAACGTGTATGGTTACACCGTTTTCACGACCAACCGTACGGTTGAATTCATCGATCAGATTGTTGAGAGGAGATTCTGTCTGACTTCCGTATACATGCCACATGGTGAGTGTTACGGGAGCATCCGGACTGGGACGCTGTCGGTCAGAACATCCGTCAAGACAGGAAACGAGCATAACAAGGCCAAGCAATATTGAGAGGATTTTTTTCATCTTTTTCCCTTTCACGTGG
>JAZSCY010000378.1:0-4896 GCA_045530875.1 Eubacteriales bacterium | reverse complement strand
GCACGTTAAATTATGTTGTCTATGGATATACCTTTTGTTTTCGTTCAATTTCGGCTATATACTGCGCATCTTGATGCGCATTCAAAAACGTCGGCGTCTATGCTGGCTCTCCCGTTTCGCTTTCCGCCGATCCGGGGGTTTCGGGGGTGCCCCCTGAACCCATGGGGGGATGCAAAGGGGGGATCTGCGGGGAGGGATCCCCCCTTTTGATCATTCATAAACTAACTTCCTCATCAGTTTCCGTCAGTTGGAAGGGGGAGCATTACTCCTAACTATACTTCATGATGCCGCCGTTGGCGGCATTTTTTACGGAAGTATAGGAGAATTTCTTTGAGTTTCGGATACCGGAACTGCACGTTAAATTATGTTGTCTATGGATATACCTTTTGTTTTCGTTCAATTTCGGCTATATACTGCGCATCGGAGATGCGCATTAAAAAAACGATGGCGTTTTTGATGGCTCTCCCGTTTCGCTTTCCGCCGATCCGGGGGTTTCGGGGGTGCCCCCTGAACCCATGGGTGGGTTCGCGAGTTGGAGAGAATCTCCAACTCGGGGGGATCTGCGGGGAGCGATCCCCCTTTTTCTGTCCCAATCCTTTTTACCTCACTCGGCTCATATACACATATCCATTCACCGGTACGGGAATCCGGGCGGGCTCACCCAGCTGCACCTCATACCGTCCGCACTCCTGCCCCATGCAATCCTTCACCAGGCAGGAATATTTGCCGCGGAAACGGGCATCCAGCCACATGGTTTTCTCCATCGTGGCGTTGACGAGGACGATCTCCTCCGCCGCCGTATCCAGATAGGCCACACGGCCGCCGTAGACCGCACCTACCTGGGTATCCCCCAACCGGGCGGACACGTAGGTGTAGTTGGAGGCAAAGTTTTTGTAGGTCATTTCTCCATCCAGAATGACCTCCCGATACCGGTTCCAGAAGGACAGATACTCCCGTATCATGGCTTTGTGATCCTCCGGGATGCCATCGACACGGACGGAGATCTGGGGAACGGAGAAAAGAACGCCCGTCAGCTGGAAGGCGGCGCTTTCCACGGATTCCTCGGGATGCCACATGGTCATATCGGAATGAACGGCGGTATTTCCGCTCATCTGACGGAGATGGAGTACGTTCAGCCGGTTGCCAAAGCTGTCATTGGGGGTATCGCTGGATCGGAACATATTGCCGAAGGTACGCATCAGCGGTCCGATATAGGTCTGCCGGAACTCAATGAGCACATCCGGACGAACGGCGCGAAGCTCCCGCAATACATCCTTCATCAGCCGGTCCACCGCGTCGTAGACGGACACAAAATCCATGCCTTCCTTGACACTATCGCTTTGGGCAAAGCTGTCGATAAAATCCAGCTTGAGGCCGTCGATGCCCCAATCCGTGAGAGCGGAGCGATATTTTTCAATGATGTACTCCCGCACCTCGGGATAGCGGGGATCCAGGATCCACGTTCTGTGATTGCCGTAGGGTTTCAGCATCTTATCCTTGAAACGCTCGTAGCACACGGTGTTTTCCCCCATGAAGGGAACGGTGTACCACAGCATGATCTTCATGCCGATCTCATGCACCTGATGAACAAATCCACGCATATCGGGGAATTTTTCAGCGGAGGGAATCCAGTCCCCGCAGGTACTGTACACGCCGCCCTTGACGGCGGTATGCCATCCGTCGTCCACGATGATGGTATCGCATCCCAATCCATGGAAATATTCGCACTCCCGGAGCAGCGCATCGGGGAAGATGTTTTGGTGATACGAATACCAGGTGGAATACACCGGTTTTCTTGCCGCCTCCGGCACGGGGGCGGGGGTGTATCCGTCAAAGGTTTCCCACCAGGCTGCCACATCCTCAATACACTTGGTAAAGGGGATCTTTCTTTCGTCGATGCGGATACGGGCAGAATATTCCGCAATGTCGCAATCCACACGGATGAACACACCGCAAACCAGAGAGGCGCTGGATTCCTTCAGGCCCATCTGGATACAGACGTTATTTTTGGCGTCGGAACAGGCTACGGTGATGCCGTTTGTATCGTCGTAGGATACATACGAACGCACAGGCGCGCTGCGCATGGCGTTGGATTCGGTTTTGTCCATGCCCCAGGTGGGAGTGACGCCCCGTATCGCATAGGGAATGGGGCTCCAACTCAGGTGGGCACCGATCAGAGGATATTTCCACTTGACGGAAAGGGTCAATTTGTCCGGAGCATCGATCGCTTGGGCGGTAATATCGATATAGGTGATATCGCCTTCTTGTGTGACGGTATTTTTAACGGTAAAATTCTCGCTGCATTCTACGGTATACATAGACGGTCCTCCAGTGTGTAGTGTAGTAACAATATAGCACAGATTGGACGTTTGCACAATGGTTATGCGGGGATTTTTTGATAATTTGTTTTAAAGACTCACGTTGTCCCGTAGGGACAGATGAAATCCCTCTCCCACCATACCCCTTTTCCCTTTTTAAAGATTTTTGGGGGTGCGGACCCTTTTTGAAAAAAGGGTCTGCGTCGTTCCCCGCGCAAAAAAAGGCCGTCGTTTTCACGACAGCCTTTTTTCATTAAAACTCTCTGAGATTCTCCACTTCGGCTTCTGCCTCGGCGGCGATCTTCTCGATGGGATCGTTATCCGGCTCCACGCCTTCGTCCACACCGATGGATCCAAAGGTGAGGGTGGAATCCTCGCTCAGATCGATGCGGATCTCGTCGATGGATTTGGCACGAACGGGCTTCTGCTGATTCTTCTGCTCAGCACGGTATTCGGCCAGATCCTTCTCTCTTGCCTCGATCTCCTCGCGGGACAGTTTGGGAAGATTGTTGGTGTTTGCCTTCTTCTCTCCCCGCTTCTTATCCCGGTTCTTGCGGGAATGAGATACCTTATCCGCACCCTCGTAGGTGATCACGATCTTGCGGTTCTCATCGCTTCCCACAGAATGGGTGGACACACTCTCAATGCCCTGCACCTCGGAGTGGATGATCCGTCTCTCATAGGGATTCATGGGCTCCAGAACGAAATTCCGCTTGTACTTGATGGCTTTTGCGCTCATGCGGCGGGCCAGCGCGCGGAGAGTCTCCTCCCGCTTTGCCCGGTAATTCTCAATATCCACGACGATCTTGACGAATTCCCGCTTGCCGTTTCCGCTGTTGCGGCTGGCGCACAGATTGGCCAGGTACTGGATCGCATCCAAAGTGTCGCCGTGATGGCCGATCAGGATGCCGGTATCATCGCCCTCGATCACGATCTTCGCGTACACCATACCCTCCGGCACACTCAGATCGGCGGGTGCTTCCTCCGCACGGGCGGTGGCGGACAGTTCCATGTTCTTGAGCAGAGTACCCATGAAGTTCAGCGCGTAATCCATCTCCTCGGGGGTGACGAATTCCACATGAGGTTTTTCCTCACGGGGCGCTTTTTCCTTCTTCTTCTCCGGTGCGGGTGCGGGAGTTTCCTGCTTCACGGGAGTCTGCTTCTTTTCCTGCTTCTTCTTGCCCACGTGAACGGGGGTAACCGTTACTGCGGGAGAGTCGGCGTGGGTTTCGGGTGCCTTGATGCCCATAACGGCGGAGAGCAGATCCTTTTTCTTATCCTCGCCGGGACGCTCTGCCTGTACGGGACGCTCCTTCTTCTGAGGTTTTTTATTGTTCTGCTTGCTGTTCTGGGGCTTATTGGCCGGACGGCGCAGGGCCGCGGGCAGATCGTTTTCGTTTACGGCGGGCTTTTCTTCCTTTACGGGAGATGCGGCCTTCGGCTGGGGCTGGGGTTTATTCGGATTGTTATTCGGATTGTTGTTCTGAGGTTTCTGGGGCTTGTTCTGGTTCTGGTTTTTGTTCTGCTGGGGCTTGCCGTTCTGATGATTCGGCTTTCCTTTTTCCTGCTTATGAGGCTTTTCCTCCTCACCGCCAAAATCGGTGCTCACCTTCATATTGCGGATGGAGGACACCAGATCGGACAGATCCACATCTCCCATTGCCTTGGTGATGGTTACCTTCACCTTGGCGGGGGTGGAGCCCAGTCCAAGGAATCCCTTTTTGGGCATTTCCAGAATTTCAAAGGCCAATTCGTTATCGGAGGAGGAATAGTCCCGGCGTGCCTGGGCCATCGCCTCATCCACGGTTTTGGCCGTGATGATTACTTCGTTTTTCATATACGTCCCGTCACTTATTTCTTATATTTTTTTCCGGTCTTGGCGTATTTGGGACCGTCGGGGGGGGTGGGCTTGTTTTCGTACTTCACATGATCATCCTCTTTCAGGATGGGGGCCTCGTCCTTTGCTTCCTCAGCGGGGGAATCGGCGGGGGCGGAGATCTCCTCGGCCTTTTTCTCTTCCTTCAGAACAGGGGCATTGGCTTTCTCTTCTTCGTCCTTAGCCTTCTTCCATGCGGCTTCCAGCTTGGCCTGATATTCCTCATCGTCGATGTGATGGAGGGATTTCGGGGGCACCTTGCTGACGGGCCGGTGGGAGGTGGATTTGCCGGAGGATTTCATTTCTCTTTCTGCCTGCTTGTAATCCTCCTCCGTAAAGCGGGGGGCGGGGATCACGTTGGCCAGAATGATCTGCTGGATGCAGGAGATGATGTTACGGAAGATCCAGTACAAACCGATAGCGGCGGGAACGCTGAACGCGATCGGAATCGACAGAGCCGGCATGGACCAGTTCAAAACCTTCATAGTAGGACTCTTCTGTGATTCAATAGCCTCCGGAGACTGGTAGGTAAACGTACGGGTAATCTTCTGCGTCAGAAGCATGAACACAAAAGAGAAAACCGGGATGAGCATAAGCCAGTCGAAAGGAACCAGCGTAGTGGAAGGAATACGGGACAAATCAATGCCCATAAACGTCATATCCGGCAAAGTCTTGTCCGCCAGCTCAGCGAATTTCTCCACA
>JAZSCY010000230.1:0-4634 GCA_045530875.1 Eubacteriales bacterium | reverse complement strand
CCCGTTTCCGTTGCCGAACATTTTTCCTGCGATGGAAACCGATTCCACCAGGCGGGTATTTTCCGGCAGTCCTATGGCACGCAGATCCTTTTCTATGCTGTCCGCAATGCAGTTGTTGGCGATCACGACACCCATATAGAGCAGGATCGGCAAGAGGATCAGCAAGGTGAGCAGCCACCGGAAGACGGTTTTGACAACTTTCATACCCTCTCCTGCCTCATCCTCTCTCCATTTTCACCACGCACTCACAATGGCCCGTGCGGGGGAACATGTCAAAGGGCTGCGCCCGGGTGATAGTCCATCCGGCTTCGGTGAGAAGCGCCGCGTCTCTTGCCAGAGTGGCGGGATTGCAGGATACGTACACGATTCGACGGGGCTTCAGTCGCTTCAGCGCCCCGATCATTTCGGGCGAGCATCCCTTCCGGGGCGGATCAATGACAACGCAGTCGAAATGCATCCCCTCCGCTTCTGCCGTGGCGCTGTCGCCGCATCGGAAACGGATGTTTTTTAGATGATTCCTCTCTGCGTTGGCGACGGCATCCTTCACGGCGCTTTCCACGATCTCGATGCCCATCACCGTCGCATGGGGTGACAGGGAAGCCAGCGTCAGACCGATAGTGCCCGTGCCGCAGTACAGATCGGCGGCCACATCTCCCGGCTGCAGATTTGCAAATCGGGCCACGGTGCGGCACAACTCTTGCGCCACGTCGTGATTCACCTGATAAAAGGCCGCCGGGGAGATCTGCAATTCAAGAGTGAGGAAACGGTCGGTCAAATACTTTTCTCCACACAAAAGCTCATACCGTACACCTCTCTCCTCCGGCATGCCGATGCCGAGAAACAGTCCGGCCGCCCCGGGAAAATCCCGCCGGATCCCCTGTGCCCACATTTCGGCGGCACGGCGGATGTCACCACGGTCTCCCTCCGCGTGCAGAACGGCGGTGAAGGCATCGTCTGCTCCCCGGCGGATGGCCAGCGCCCGGAAGGGAAGTCCCGGCGACTGCGCGCGAAGGATTTCCGTGGTTGCCCGTGCGATGACTCCAAACAGAGGCGGCAGAAGACGGCATCCGCCCTCCGGAGGATAGCAGAATCGGTTGGTGGCGGCGGCATAAAAACCCGCATCATAGGACGCATCCAGATGGAACACGGTCTTATTACGGTAGTGATCCGGCGCGCCTGTAAAAACGGGATCCCATCGGATATCCCCGAAGCGGCGCAAGGCCCCACGAACGGATTTTTCCTTCAGGTGGGCTTCCGCTTCGTAGGTGATGTGGCGAAAGGTACATCCGCCGCACCTGTCGGAGATTCCACACTCAGCGGGGATCCGATCTGCCGACGGGGTAATGAGGCGGATCATTTTGGCCTCGGCATACCGCTTTTTCACGGAGACGATTTCGATCTCCGCTCCGTCACCGGCTACCGCGCCGGGGCAGAATACGGCCACATCCTCCACCCGGGCAACGCCTGCCCCCAGGATGGATGTATCCGTAAACACCGCTGTTATTCTGTCGCCGATCTGCATGGGAATCTCTCCTTATGATTGATGATACGATTATACCGCATTTTTTTCTGTATGTCAAATTGTGCGACGGGTATTGCAAAGGGCCGCAATGCGTGATACACTGAAACAAACAAGATAAAGCGAGGCGGAATATGAATACCATTCGTTATAATGTGTTTCCCGGCGGATGCCATCATTGCATCACCATGAGCTACGACGACGGAAATCTGGCCGATGTACGACTTGCGCAGATTTTCCGGGAGAACGGTATTGCGGGAACATTTCATCTGAATGCCGGTAAGCTGAATCAGCCCGGCAAGGTAGCCATCGCCGATATTCCGGAAATTTACGCAGGACACGAGGTCTCCTGTCACACATTCACCCATCCGTTCCCGACGGAATTGCCGGATGCGGGCGTGCTGGCGGAAATTACGGAGGATCGACGCATATTGGAGCGTGCGGCGGGCACCATCGTGCGGGGCATGTCCTATCCTTTCGGGAATTACGATGAACGGGTGATCCGTCTGTGCCGTGCGGCCGGTATGGAGTATTCCCGCACCACGGCGGCAACGCATCGGTTTACTTTGCCCCAGGATTTCATGCAGTGGCACCCGACCTGCCATCACAAGGGGGACATCATGGATAAGCTGGAGGCGTTTTACGCGCCGGATAAGTACAGCACCATGCGGCTTTTCTATGTGTGGGGACACAGCTTCGAATTCAACAACGATTCCAACTGGAATCTGATCGAAGAATTTGCCAAGAAAGCCGCCCGTCGCCCCGACACCTGGTATGCCACCAATATCCAGATCGTGGATTACGTGCAGGCCATGCGCTCGCTGCGGGTGGATACGGACTGTACCCGTGTGTACAATCCCTCCGCTTTGGAGGTCTGGTTTACCGTCAACGGCGATACCGTCAGCGTAAAGCCCGGGGAAACATTTGTCCTCCAATAACAAAAATCAGCCCACCCGGTCCGGGTGGGCTTTGTTTACGGTTTTCTTTGGGAGTAATCCACAAAACTGATATTCACGTCGATCAGTGCATCCGGTACGCCGTCCAGTTTGGCGGAGGCGCTGTACTGCCAGATGTCGAAATCGTAGTAAAAGGTGGGCTGATCCTTGTACTCGGCGTACCAGAAATCAAAGGCCTGGATCCTGCTCAGCTCGTAGTAGAGCAGGGATACGTTCTGGTTGCAGTATACCATGGGAATGTATCCCGCATCCGCCACCGTATTGCAGAATACGTTGGCTGCCTGGCACAGTTTTTCCGTGTCCATATTGTTGGTGCGGGCGGTGGAACTGCTGACGGTTTCCCAGTCGAACACTACCGGGAAGGTGATGTTGTATTTTTTGATCTTTTCCAGCACATACAAGGCTTCCTCGTAGGCTTCATCCCCATCCAATGCCTGGGAGAAGAAATACACACCCACATGGATGCCGGCGTCCAGCGCGCCCTTTATGTTTTCCTCAAATTTGGTGTCCGGATTGATCACACCGGTCTCGTATCCCCGGTATCCTACCCGCAGAAAGGCGAAATGTACTCCCTGGGCCTTGAGCTTGTGCCAGTCCACGTTCCCCTGCCAGGAGGATACGTCCACGCCGAAATAGGTGGTGACCGTGTCGTCCTCATAGCGCATGCGCCCCTTTTCGTCCTTCACGAACAAAGACGAATCCCAGGAGCATACGGGCAGATGCTCGTTGATGGGAACGATGTAGGAGGATGCCTTCAGATGGCGGATGAATCCGCCCGGTACGCACTGATAGATGTTTCCGTGATGCTGTACCGTTTTCAGACGGATGGTTTCCGGGTGGACACCCTCCGTCAGAAGAATGTTCCCGCCGATGTCGAAATTCAGTATGGTCACGTCGTCCGCGGCGATGATCACGAATTTCGCCAGACCCTCAAATGGACGGTAATCGTATTCGCCGCTTTCGTAAAAGCAGGCCGTGATCATGTTGTTGAAGATGGTCACCGCCTCCGCCCGTGTCAGCGGATTTTTGGGGAAGAAGCAGTTGTTTTCCCCGCCGCGGATGTATTCGGCCGCTGTCATGGCACCCACGTATCCCGCGGCCCAATCGGAAACCTCGCCTCCGTCCGCATAGGAAAGATCGCCCTCCAGGGGAGCGATATCAAAAGCGCGGGCAATCAGTACCACCGCTTCCTCCCGGGTTACAGCGGCATCCGGAGAGGCGTGATTGTTTTCATCTCCGCGCATAACGCCGGCGGCACGGAGCTTTTGAATGGCATCCACATACCATTCCGCAGTCAGATCCAGAAAGAGCTCCTCGGAGGCGGTCCGGTAGCGAAGAATGCGCGTGAGAATCACGGCCATCTCAGCCCGGGTGAGGGGATCATCCGGACGGAATTTGCCCTCCGATCCCACAATGATCCCCATGGAGGACCAGCGGTCGATGGCATCTTTTGCCCAATGATCTGCCGTGTCCGAGAAGGAAACGGGTGAGGTGGGGGCGGTGGGAGAATCTCCCCGGGCATACAGGGGCGTAAGAGAAAAAAGAAGTGCACAGGCAAGAGCGGTGCAGATCCAGCGTCTGAGAACCATATGGGCCTCCGGCAAACCGCAAAAAAATGCGGAAATTTGTCATAACAACATTATACAGGAAGATTTCCTCCGAAGCATGAACGGCGTATGAATATTTCCGAAAAACAGTCATCCAATTTGTGGAAGAGGCAAAAGAGTTTGAGATTATGGTATCACGGGCGGGTAGAGCAAAGGAAAAATCAATTCAAAATGGAAAAATTCTCAATCAACGGAATATAGACCTAACCGGAATATCCGTGTATAATAGAATCACAGTCGGGCCCGGCAAGTTATATTTGGAGGAATCTTTCATGAGCTTTGGGAAAATAGTAAAAAAACTTCGTCGTGAGCGGGATATGACCCAGGAGCGTCTGGCGGAACTACTGTCCATTTCTCCCCAAGCGGTCAGCCGCTGGGAAACGGATATGGCTATGCCGGATATTTCGCTGATTGCGCCCCTTTGTAATCTGTTCCACGTTACCGCGGACGAGCTGTTGGGAATTGATCTTAATCGCAAGGACGAAGCCGTTAAGGCGCTCTGTGATGAGTCAGATAAATATTTAAACAGAGGCTATTTGGAGAAAGCCCGAG
>JAZSCY010000349.1:0-3954 GCA_045530875.1 Eubacteriales bacterium | reverse complement strand
AAGTGGGAGTATCGGGAGCCTGCTCCGGCGCAACGCCCAACTCAAGGAAGCCGTTCTTCAGATAATCGGGCTCATTGGCAGGGCTCTCCAGATCCAGACCTTCGTGGCTGAGGTGCCACAGGTTCTTATCCTTGGAGTAGTTGGTTTCACGGTTGATCTTCAGAGGAATGTTATGTGCTTCCGCGTAGTCAATCTCCTCGTCACGGGACTGAATATCCCAGATGCGCCAGGGAGCAATGATTTCCATCTCGGGAGCCAGTGCTTTGATGGTCAATTCAAAACGTACCTGGTCATTACCCTTACCGGTACAGCCGTGGCAGATCGCATCGGCGCCCTCTTTCTTTGCGATTTCAACCAGACGCTTTGCGATGCAGGGACGAGCGTGAGAAGTACCCAGCAGATACTCTTCGTACTTTGCACCGGCCTTCAGGCAGGGCCAGATGTACTCCTCAATGTACTCTTTGCGCATGTCCTCAATATACAGCTTAGAAGCACCGGTTTTCAATGCTTTTTCTTCCAGGCCTTCTAATTCCGTACCCTGACCAACGTCTGCGGAAACGGCAATAACCTCACATCCTTCATAGTTTTCCTTCAGCCACGGAATGATGATGGAAGTGTCCAGACCGCCGGAATAGGCGAGCAAAATTTTTTTAATTTCTTTTTTCATGGTATGCCTCCAATGATTAAATTTACAATACTAACATTATACAACTACTGTGTCAATAAGTCAAGCACAATGCCATACAAATATGAAAGAATATTCTGCGATATTTCGGTAAATTTGAATAATATACAATCGTTATCTAATTTTCAGTATATTTATTCATAGTAATCTTCAATTTAAGGTAAGAATTACACTGACTATTTTTGCGCGTGCGGGTGAAACTAATGAGCACAAGCGAAAGGAGATTCCAATGAAGATATTTCAGTTAATTATTTGTCTGGTTTTGTGCCTGTGCTGTTTGTATCCTGTACGCGCGGCGGATGTTTCGAGCAAGCCCTGCAACTGGTATTGTTGCCACGTCAAAGACGGGACGCAGCCGAAGTGTGACACAGAGTTGTCCGTTATTGAAAAATATAACGGATACTATATTGATAAGGCGAACTATGATCCGTCCGCTGAGGAAAAGGTCATTTATTTTACCTTTGACGCAGGGTATGAAAACGGCAACATTGAAAAGATTCTGAATGTACTGAAAGAAGAAAATGTTCCGGCCGCTTTTTTTGTTCTGGAGCATCTGGTGGAGAAAAACACCGATTTGATTCAGCGTATGGATGCGGACGGACATCTGGTGTGCAATCATACAGCGAAGCATCCGGACATGACAAAAAAGCATTCGTCGGAAGAATTTTTGGCTGAATTGAATCGTTTGGAGGAGGTGTGCCTCGCTTCCACCGGTGTTAAAATCGCAAAATACTACCGGCCGCCGGAAGGGAGATTCTCAGAGGAAAATCTCAAATTTGCCAGTGACGCCGGATACAAAACGGTATTTTGGAGTTTTGGATATGTGGATTGGGATAACGAAAGGCAAATGAGCCCTGATGATGCACTGGACAAAATATTGAGTGGACTTCACAACGGCGAGGTGCTTCTTTTGCATCCAACATCAAACACAAATGCCGCTATTATGAAGCCGCTGATCACCGAATTGAAAGCACGCGGATACCGTTTTGGCACACTGAATGATCTGTGCGCATCCGAGTCGGGTATCGGATGAATTGAGGTTGGGTGATCATGCGGTATGCACGGAAGTTATTATGTATCCTGTGTGCGGTTATTATTGTCTCCGGCAGTAACATTGTTGTGCGCGGTCAGGTGCCTTATTATTCCAGAGAATGTGTGCATTCATCCCACATCAATGAGGAAAATAAGATCGCACTGACGTTTGATGACGGACCGCATCCGATTTATACACCGATTATTCTGGATATTCTGAAGGAATACGGCGTGCAGGCGACATTTTTTGTCATAGGTGAAAATGCGGAGAGGCATCCGGATCTGATTCGCCGCATTCTGGCAGAAGGTCACGAAATAGGTAATCACACGTATCTGCACAAGAATCTGAAAGAGCACACAATGGACTGTGTATGTCATGAGATCGTGCAGACGGAGGAAACCATTTTGCGGATTTCGGAACAGCGAACAAAGATTTTGCGCCCACCGGGAGGATTGTATGACAATCATGTGTGCGATGCGGCGGAGAGTTTGGACTACGATATAATTCTCTGGACGCTGGATACGCTGGATTGGAAGCACCCCACACCTGATGAAATTGTAAAGAATATATCCGCTAATATCAAAAGCGGTGACATTATTCTTTGTCATGATTTCATAGGAGGAGCGCCGTCACCGACACCCGATGCTATGAGACAAGTGATCCCATTACTGATTGAGAGAGGATACTCCTTTGTCAGCGTTTCCTCACTGATTCATTCCACACCGGACGATACGGTTAACAATGATCTGCAGTGATAACAAACAGGATAAAATAAAAACAAACGCCTATGAAAATAGACGTTTGTTTTTTTGGCCCGCCCAGGGGGATTCGAACCCTCGACCAACGGAATCGGAATCCGGTACTCTATCCAGCTGAGCTATGGGCGGATGCCAGCCTATATATTATACAACAACCTTATAAGAAATGCAAGGTTTTTATGAATATTTCTGATGCAAATTTCCGTGTGTTCCTTGCAGTTTCTGGCAATAAGTTATTGTATTCGACAGGTATTTATGGTATAATACTTGGTGTTGATGATGAGAAAGGAGCAGGGGCGTGAGTACAACTTTATTGGAATCCAACTCCGTTGAGCAGACGGAGCAAATTGGCGCCGCTCTGGCACAGGCTGTTCTTGAATTGCAAAAACCTTGCTTCGTTGCTTTGAATGGGGATCTGGGCGCCGGAAAAACCGCGTTTGTCCGTGGATTCGCCTCGGTTCTTTCTCCGGGAAGCCGCGTGAAGAGTCCTTCCTATACCATCGTAAATGAATATCGCCGCGGAGCGATCCCGGTATATCATTTTGATTTCTATCGCCTGGAGGATGAGGATGGACTTGACTCTGTAGGGTTCGATGAGTATCTCACCGGCGGCATATGCATTTGCGAGTGGTGCGAGAAGATTGACTCAGTCCGCCCATCGGATGCTATTACTGTGATTATAGAAAAAACTGGAGACACCGCCCGCTGCATCCGCATCGACAATCCTTTTGATGGAAAGGGAAGTGAGATATGCTGATTCTCGCTTTGGATACGACGTCCCTTACCGCATCTGCCGCTATCTGGCGGGACGAAATAATGATTGCGCAATATTTTCTCAACTCCGGCCACACGCACAGCACCACATTGCTTCCTATGATCAAGCATATGCTGGAGACATCCGGAACTTCTTTGGATGATGTGGACCTCCTGGCGTGCGCTGTAGGCCCGGGTTCATTCACAGGTATCCGTATTGGAATAGCTACTGTAAAAGGCCTGAGCGCCGGTAAAAACATTCCCTGTGTGGGTGTTTCATCACTGGAAGCCATGGCGTATGGAATGAGAGGCGTGGATGGAATCGTCTGTCCGGTTATCAATGCCCGCCGCACACAGTTCTATTCTTCACTGTTCCGCATCCAAGACGGTTTGGTTTCTCGCCTGAGCGAGGATGATATCGTGTTGGGAGCTGAGTTGGATTCCGTTCTCTCTCCCTACGACGAACCCATATATTTGATCGGGGACGGATACGGTGCGGCAAAAGAGTTTATTACTCACAAGCATCTGAAATATACGCCTGAGTTGTATCGCTGGCCATCCGCATTTGCCGTAGCGGATGCGGCTGCTCATATTTGGTGTAACGCCCCCGACAAGACAATTTTTACCCAGGACAGCATTTCCCCCGTCTACTTAAGAAAAACACAGGCAGAAAGAGAGCGTGAAGAGCGCATCTCCTCTGCACAGAATGGAGATATATAATGGAA
>JAZSCY010000035.1:0-1766 GCA_045530875.1 Eubacteriales bacterium | reverse complement strand
AGAGTAAGGAAATCCAGATCGTGGATATGGATATCGCCCTCGATGTGCGCCTTGGACACTTTTGGATCCAGGATGTACAGCTCGTTGAACTGCTTAGCACCCTCGGAGCCGTATTTCAGCATGGTGCCCATGGCGGTAGCGCCGTCAATGTTGGCGTTCTCGCGCTTGATGTCGTTGTCCTTGGCAGACTCGAAGGTCAGATCCTCGTACACCTTCATCAGGCGGGTGCTCATCTCACGGACTTTGGTACGCTCTGCACGGTACAGGATATACTCCTTGGCCGTGCGGGCGTGACCCCGTTCGATGAGGATATGCTCTACCATATCTTGTATCTGCTCTACGGTGGGAGTCTCCCCGGTTTCCCGGCTCAATTTGTCCGCTTTTTCGGAAACTTCACAGGCCAGAGCCATGGCCTGATCGTAATCGCTGCCGCCTACTGCCTGGGCAGCCTTGAAAATTGCGTTGGCAATCTTCTCTATATTGAACGGTACTTCGCGGCCGTCCCGCTTGATAATTTTTGTCAGCATAACTGTCTCCTAAATATATTATATGTGTAATGCGGCACAGCATATTGCGTTTTTGGTGAGCGGAACGCAATATATTGTGTTTCCGCACGGTGTGCCGAAAATAATTATATATGGAAATACTGCGATTGTCAAGCAGATTCTTCCCATAATACACAACAAAAAACGTCATAATAATTTATATATATTGCCCATATGTAGAAAAACGTCGAGTATTTCTCGGTGCATTTTGTCTGTTTTGCACAGATTCTGTCGCCGCTTCATTGCCCATACTATATTTTGTGTTACATCTGTAGCCCGAATTTATAAATTGTTTTCCTCCGGTTATCATTGACAACCCCAATAAAATAGTCTATAATGTTCCCGAAAACAGCATCCGCCCCCGCCGTGCGCGGATAAATTTCTTCTACATAATTAAGGAGATTGCCATGAAAATCGGAGCACAACTTTTCACTCTCCGGGATTACTGCGCCAACCTGGACGATTTTGCGAAAACCCTGGATCGCGTTGCGGACATCGGATACACCGCCGTACAGGTATCTGGCACCTGTGCCTATGAGGCAGACTGGCTGGCAGAACAGCTGAAGCGCACCGGCCTCACCTGCGATCTTACCCACTTTAATCTGGATCGCATTCGCACCGAAACCGATCAGGTGGTCAAGGAGCACAACACCTTTGGATGCAAATACATCGGCGTAGGCTCCATGCCGAACGACTACCGCGGAAGCGTGGAGGGCCTTGAGAGATTTGTCAAGGACGTATCCCCCGCTGCCAAGCGCATCAAGGAGCTGGGCTCCACCTTTATGTATCATAACCACTCCTTTGAATACGAAAAGGCACCGGACGGCCGGACATATATGGAGATGATGTCCGATCTGTTTGCCCCCGACGAGATGGGATTCATTCTGGACACCTATTGGGTGAAGCATGGCGGCTACGATCCCGTGGAGGAAATCAAGCGTCTGAGCGGCCGCATCCCCTGCGTCCACTTCAAGGATATGGAAATCCTCCCCGACGGCACCAAGCGCTTTGCCTGGGTCGGCGGCGGCATTCTGGATTTTGAGGCAATCATCGCCGCGCTGGAAAACACCGGCACGGAATTTGCCTTCATCGAGCAGGACAACTGCTGGGGCGAGGATCCCTTCGTTTGCCTGAAGAAGAGTTACGACTATCTGAAATCTCTCGGCTTGAAATAAACGAAAAGCGGGCAGCGGTTATCCACTGCCCGTATTGTTTATCTGT
>JAZSCY010000333.1:0-1806 GCA_045530875.1 Eubacteriales bacterium | reverse complement strand
AACAGCTCCTTGGTTTGACCATATTGAAAAAGATACTCGCGACTGGATCGGAAGTGAGGGAGAAACCCTGATGCAGGAATTCAAGGAATATCTGGATGATCCGCAATTTAATCGCATCCGCACGGATGAACTTTTCTGTTCGCTAAAGAATTAATAACCCCGCAAAAACAGCCACCACAGTTCGTGATGGCTGTTTTACTATGTCACTTCCTCGGTTTTTATCTCGTGATCTTTCTTGCTTCGATATAATAGCGCTTGCTGCGGGCTTCGCCCATGGAGAAGGTTTTGCGGGGCAAGGTTCCGTTTTTCTGCACATAGGGGAACAACTCGTTTTTCTTCATACCGCCGAACAGGAATCCGACGGAGTTTTTCCGCTTGGCCAGATCGATCAGAGCATCCTCATCGTGAATGTAATCGCACTTCACGCCGGGGTACTTTTCCATGTAGTCATCGATGAAATTCTGCAGTGTGCCTACGGTCAGCGCATGGGATTTTTTGAGGAAGGAGATCTCCTTATCCTCGGATTCCGTAATCACGCGCACGGTATGGGCACAGCGCTTCTTCTCACCGGTTATCTTACCCAGTTCGGTGAGGAAATCCGCCGTATCGCAATCGGTCACCACCCGGTAGATCGGCTCGAAATCCAGCGCGCGGCTTTGCAGTGCGGTCAACTCCACCAGGGCGTACCGTGCGGGATGATCCTTCGCGTCATCGCCCAACTCGGCTTTCAGTTTCTCGTAGAACGCCTTGGCCGATGCCAGTGAATGGTTTCCGTCGCCAACCGCATACACCAGATCGCCCTCCACAGATGCTTCGTATTCAGCGATCCATCCAGTAACGTCTGCCAGCGCATCCCCGGCAATACGGAAGCCGGCAATTTTTCCGCCGCCCAGCATGAGATCAAAATCATACATCGGGGTATATTCCGTTTTTCTGGCGGCGATCCGCTTCAAAAGTCCGTTTTTATCGTCAATCAACAGCATTACATGGGGCAATTCATAAACCGCTTCCGCACGGATGGCCATACGGGGCGGAATCCGCTCCAGCACGGTTGCCTCCGTGGCGCGGACGGCCGAGGTACTGCCCACACTGTAATCGTACTTTTCCAGATCGATTTTGCCCAGGATTCCCTGACGCACACGTCCGTCCGGCAAGGTGCGCTCGATCCACATCATGCACTCCGGCTCCACCCGAAGATCGGCCTTCTTCATGGATGCGGCAATATGCGCTTTATGAGACTCTTCCCTATCCGTTCCAAGATACACCTCGGGAAGGATCAGATCTAAGACAGACGGCGCTCCCTCACGAAGATCATGAGCGCTCTGCCAATAGGCGGGATCGGAGGTAAACTGGTCGCAGGCGATCACGGCCCATTTACTCCAGGTTAATCTGTCATCCGGGGAGATCTTCGGCAGGCAGATGTCGGCCGGGGTGAATACGATTTTATTCTTCATATCGGATCCTTTCGCTATATAAAGCAATCAACGATGTAATTATATCGCAAACTCCGTCCCATGTCAATTTGCGGCGGCACAAATCGTAAATTTTTACAAATCCCCGCCACTCTCTTGTGATGCGGTCCATTTTGCTGTATAATATTACATATTTTGATTCGTGAGGTAACAACCATGATGGGAGGACCCCCGCCCGGATTCCGAAATCCGGGAGATGCAACAGAAAAACTGAAACCACCGAAGCCAAAATCTGTCCGGGAAGTACCGGATTATCTGAAAAAACTGCTGGGCGGATTTTTCTCGCGGCTTCTGTACATATTCCGCCTGGTTTGGGACGCAAAACCGTGGATAC